>NZ_JAEILC010000024.1:0-44965 GCF_016307435.1 Pseudomonas sp. S4_EA_1b
GGGGCTACTTCAGACCATCCCTAAATCCAGAATCGGTATCGCTGTTCCCAAAAGCCTCTACTTTTATCTTGTTCGCGGACGCAATCACACCACTACTAAGCGTAATGCCACTGTCGAATTTGGCATCCCATGTATGCACTACCCGCACAGCTTGAATGAAGTTTTCTAGATTAAATCCCGGAACCGCCGAATCACCATGTTTATCCTTAAAACTATCGGCTTTATAATAAGCGGTATAGCTGTACAGGGATGTATCGCCTGGAGCCGGTAGGATCGCTGGCAGTACCGTTTGCACCCCGAGAGGCCAGACGGTATCACCATTTTCGGTGGCTTTAACATCCAAAGATGCCAGCAAAGAGCATCCGATCGCACCGACTAAGCCGGCACGAGCTACATAACTTTTCATTGTTATTATCCTATGTAATGTCTACCGATTACTGCTGGGTATTGGCACCGATCAGCACAAATGTTACAAGTGCAGGCTCACTGCCCGGGTTTCGCCAGGCGTGGACATTTCCTTGCTGGACTACAACATCTCCGCTGGAGAGTTCTCGGATCTCACCATCATCTAGCTCCAGGATAAGTGGTCCTTTGATAACAACTCCGTAATCGATAGTTGGCGAGGCATGCATGCCAGGGCGTTCCCGATCAAAGCACTCGTAAAGGCCCAAGAGCTTGCGCTGCTGCTCCGTGCTGGCGTCATTGGGGTCAAAGTCAGGGGATCCAAACACCGAGTCAGGCGGGAAGCTGACCGCTAGGCATTTGGTTTCTCCCGGCTTGGGCAGTAGCGAAGACGACTCTCGCACTGGATCAGCTAAGCCCGTTGGAATTACAGGAAGAGAGGCGGTCTCCCAGATGAGCGAGGTCGCAAAACCCGGCACATGCTTGTACTCATAGGTATGAGGAGCCAAGCCGTCACTCAGAAAAACAGATTTTCCACTCTGGGTGCCCGCTACAACGCGTCTTACTTTCATAATAAAGCTCCACTGAAAGCAAGCGCCGCTCGCGAACGAGCGGCGCTTCGGCTCAGCTCAGGCTAGGGTCGATAACGAAGTTAGTGAAACCACCTTTTCGAGATGCGATGGCATCCATGGCCTCGTTCACTCGTTCTAGTGGGAATACTTCCTGGTCGAAGACTGACAGGTCTAGGGTACCTGCCGCAGCCATCTCAGCCATGTCTTGCCCTTCAGCTACCGTGAACCACAGGGAGCCGATAACGCTGATCTGGAAGCACATGAGCTTGAACATCGGTACTGGCAGATCCTCGGACATGCCGCCGATGTCGACCATTCGTCCACCACGGCGTAGCGCATTGATGCCTTCAACGCTCAGTTCGTGTGGCGCACCCGGCCCAACCGCATCTACGAATACATCGGCGCCAAGGCCGTCGGTGTTTGCTCGGACCCAATCACCAATATCACGCTCACCGACTGAGAGGGTGAAGATGCGGTCCGGAGCAATCGCGCGAACTCGCTCAAGCAACTCATGGTTACGAGCCATTGCGAATATCTTGGTCGCTCCCATTGCGAGCGCCAACAGCACAGCTCCCAGTCCGAGCGTTCCAGACGCGCCACTGATCAATACGGACTGACCAGAGCAAACGCCCGCTTTGCGCAATGCTGAATATGCAGTGCCTAGGTAGCCAAACCTGCAGCCTTGCTCAAAGGAAATTGCCTCAGGCAGTTTCACCAGGCCAGAGGCAGGAGCCGTCATGTACTGGCACAGACCACCGTATGGGTAGTCCTCGAAAATCTCTTGCGAACCCGGCCCAAAGCCGAAGTATCCCTGGAAGGTATAGGCGGTGCAGTTGATGTGTTGCCCGCGCAAGCACGCGTGACAAGAACCACAACTCCGGCCAGGGTTCACGTAAACCCGGTCACCGACCTTGATGCCATGAACCCCAGGCCCGACCTCTTTGACGATGCCCGCGGCGTCCAAGCCGTAAACCGCCGGAAGCTTGGGCAGCGGTAGGTAAGGGAACCAGGTTGGATAGCTTTCAATCACGTTGCGCAGGTTAGGAACAAGGTTGCACGCTTTCACCTCCACCAGCACATCGTGGGCACGCAGCTGAGGGATATCGATCGAGTCAACCTGGAACGTCGGACCAACCTGGTGCAGTCGGGCAGCTTTCATCATGCTCATTTCTTATTTTCCTGTTTCAAATAGGCCGAGGGCCAAGACGCAGACACACAGATCTGGAGACCTGATCTAATCGCTTACGCGATGCAGAGCTCTTTTTCAGTGATGGGTGGGGGTAAAGGCGGATGGATACGGGAAGAATAGCCAGCGGCCACTCGGCAGAGAGCGGTCAGGGCTAGCCTGGAGATAGGGTGTACGCACGCAATGCTGACCATGATGGGCACCGCTTGATTGTATTTATGCTTCGATGATGCATGTTAGGATGCTAGCATGCAAGTACTGATGCGACAGTCGGCAGCGCTGGAACGGCACCATTTGCCCTCAGCCTCTGCGGTAGACCAGCTCGATAGACTGGTCATGCGTCACTAAACAGGCGCCGTTTTCCCGTCGCAAGCAAGGACGTTAATGAGTAGACTCCGAACGATGGCTATCTAACATTATTGGAGTTACGGTTTGGTTGAGCTGGTTGAACGTGTCGACGTCTCATACATCCGCGCTGACCTCAGGCATCCTGATAGCCAGGTCAAAATGCTTCAGGGCGACCAACTCGTTTGGTGGTACGGCCCGATACGACAAAACACAAGACCCCGCTCCATTCCTTTGGCCAAGGTGCACTTCAGGCAGTTGTTCAACGATAAGCCAGGGCCTCGCACCTCAGCCATCGTCCCTTTGAGCAGCTTGCCGCATTACCGGAAAGGTACCATCTGGCGCAATGGCAAATGCATTTCCGACACAAACCTCGCCTCAATCACTCACGTCTTCAATGTCGACTTCGGTAAGGATGGCTGGTCGGTCACCTCCAGAGCGGAGCTCATCAAACAGGGCAATGCCCACATTTTCAGTCATCATGAGTACCCACTTCAGTACCAGCATGATCTGACACGATTGCTTAGGTTCAAGCAGGATGACGGCAAGAGCCTGCTCATCCCTTGTACTGAGTACTTCATTCGCGCATATGCTAGAAACATGGAGGTTTGCCGCGCTCTAGCCACCTTGCGCTGGTCGGATGTGAAGTCAGTGCTCTTTGATGACACTCGACGCGACGAGCACCGTTGGCTGGTAAAACCTTCTGCGAAAATGCGCGGCTATGACGCAGTGTTCCTCGCACATCTGCTGTACGACGACTACGCAGATGAACAAATCAGACGCGTAAATGCCCAGTTCATCTCCAGAGACCCTACCGCCCAAATTTTCATGGAGGCAACGCCTTGGTTTACAGGCAAAGGACAGCTTGAGTGCCGCGGCAGGTGGCTGAACGATGGCAACTCATTTCTGTGCCTCAACCTGAGCCGCTCAAGCCAACCGGATGGGGAGGAAATCGAATGGCAGACCAAAAGGTTTGATAGCAGCGAGGGTAAGGAAGGAGGACGGCTCGTGCTACCGAGGCCTGTCCGAACCGCTGAAGCCGATGAGTTTCTCAACGAAAATTCTCACACTGTCCCTGACAGCCATTCGGAAATCATTGTCGTTAAACCGCCTCCCTTTGGAGTCATCGGGTCAAAACGTTCCATTAAGAAAACGAAGGACGTCATCAAAACCGACCGTGGCCGGCTCGGGCCCCACCCATCTGAAGCTGGCAGTCATTCTTCCGGGAACACCGTTCCTTATGCAGTCAGGGCAACACAAGAGCCCTCCTGCATGTGATCGGCTCCGGCAACCCAGCGGCAATATCCAAGGCAAGTACATTGAGCGTTGGAGTACACGCCTGGGATGCAATCGTTGCACAACCGGCCACAGCGTACTGGCTAAAAGCTGATGTGAGCTTAGGCCGGACACACCGGACAACCTTTCCAAATTAGCCCAAGGATGCGCTCGATCAAGGTCGACGCTCCATGCACGGCTACCTGGCCAAACTGCACCAGTCAGCGCACTGGGCAGGCAGCCATGAGCATGCGCTGTTCTCACTAACCATGAAGAGAACAGCTCATCGGGCAAAATGGGCGGAGTAAGAGGCCACCGCGGGTTTACACAACGCGCTCCCGGATGCCACGTGTAGGACGTTTCCACGACTTACTCTCAATGAGCTGTCGATCGATGCATTCCTTCCCCGAGTTAATGGCTTCCGTGGCACATTCGAGCAGCAAGCCGTGTAGGTCTCCCGTATTGCCACCCGAAATGGAATGGATCAGCTGGGCCAGCTCCGGCTTGTAGAGTTCAGAGGCCTTCTTCCTCCAGATGAACGATCTTGCCCTTATCAGACGCGCGCTCATTGATCATTTGCTCAAGCAGCTGCTTGAGCAAAACCGGATCGTCAGGAAGGGTCTCGGGCATGGAAATCATGCCGCGGATTATACCGAATCAGGCGACGTAGCGAGGCGTCAGAACTTGATGGGGGCGGTTGCGCCAGAGGTCGAAGCCGTCGAGTAGCCAATTGAGTTCCTGAACGGTCAGGATAATGGCCTCGTCAGTGGGGTCAGGCGATGTTTTGAAACGCTCCGAGTCGAGACGCTTGAGCCAAAGACAGAAGCCGTTTCGCTCCCAGTACAGAATCTTCACGCGGTTGCGCGTTTTGTTGAGAAACACGAAGAGCACGGGGTCGAACACCGCCACTTTGATGTCCAGTTCGACCAGCGCGGCCAGACCGTCAATGGACTTTCGGAAGTCGACTGGCTTGGGGTAAAGGTAGACTTTTTCGACTTTGGCGTCGGGACGCATCATGGCGTGCGGGCTCCAGAAATAAATCGGGAGCACAGCATCGGGGATCAGCTAACCGCTTTGAATGTGTGGTTCATGGAGCGCTTACCATTGTCCGATGGAGCGAGTGCGGTTCTCCGCAACCTTGGATGCTGACCCGATGCAATTGCTTGCCAATGCCTGCAGGATGAACCTGGAGGGCATCGTCGGGAAGCGAGACGGTAGCCGATACAGCAGCGCGCGGGACGGTGTCTGGGTAAAGCTCAAGTGTGGCTGTCGGCAAGAGTTCGTCATAGCCGGCTACACCCGGGCTGCAGGCGGCATTGGCTCGCTACTGCTTGGCCTGCATAACGACGAAGGCCAGCTGGTCTACGCAGGAAGGGTTGGTTCCGGGTTCAGCGAGCGTACCCTGCAGGCTTTGCTGGTAGCACTCGCGCCGCTTGCCCAGGATCGCCCCCCTCTGATCGACCCGCCGCGTTTGGAGCGCGCAGGGGTTGTATGGCTAGCCCCGCAGCAGGTGTGTGAAGTGAAGTTCGCGGAGATTACCCCGACCGGAAAGGTTCGGCACGCCGTGTTCGTCGGGTTACGCGACGACAAACCGGCCGACGCCATCAGCCTGGAAAGCGACAACGAGCTGGTCTGAGCGGACAACTTCTTCAGAGGGTTTTCCGTTATTCGTGTTCGTTGGAAGCCAGCTCAACACCGCCATCCCACTCGGCCTGGACCTCGGAACCGCACGACGCACAGGCCGTTGTCACCTCGGGCGCAGATTCCGGAAGTTGCAACTGGCCGGCATGCCCACAAGCCTCGCATCGGTAGACGTACAGCACTATCGGAGCGTTCTTTTCCATGGTCACGGTCTCCTATGGTCAGGCGTAGCGCTCAGCCGGGAAAGCAGTTCAAAAATGAATTTGCTTGAACTGCGCGATTTGTCCCTTCTCCAGCATACGGACTGCACCGCTGGTCTGGGGGCGTAAATACTTTAGGTCTTTCACATCGATCTTGAGCTTGCGGGCAGCCTCATCCCAATCTGCAGTGGCCAGGTTCAGAAGCAGCAAGGTGCCAGCGTTCTTGATGAAGTCAGAGCTAAAATGTGCTGGGGACTGTCCAGCCAAAAGAATAGACAACCCAAACTTACGCATTTCAGTGACGATGATGTTAATAGGATTGCTAACGTCCTCATCGTTAAATTTCTTGGATTCATCCAACACAACAAGGCGCCGCAGCTTTCCACCAGACTCACCTCTTTGCATCATCTCCCGGATGATTGAGCGGAGGCGGAAGCGCACGAACATTTTTAGTTCGTCCTCTGACTGAGCCAAAGGCTTTAAATTATAGCGACGTACCCTTGCATTACCAAACGGAGGAGGGTTGGGGTTGAAAACGCCAGTAGCGTGAAGATTCTCAAGTCGAGTGATCACACTCAATACAACATCTTTACTGTGATACTTGATGACATCCTCAAACTCATGGCCAGTTTCAATATTATTAAGGAAGGTCATATGCGCCTCGGCTGCCTTGTCTTTCGCCGAATTGAGCCGCTTCTGCTGTGCCTCCATCTCGGAATCGTCGCCTCGCGCATTTGCCTTTGCGAGTTCAGTACGCCGTTTGTTCACCGCCGACATGCACCGGCAATATTCCTCAAAACAGCTCAAGGCTTTTTTTCCATCGCCAGTGTCGTCCACACCCATCCAAAGTGAACGGAGCTTACGCTTCGCAAGCCGGATCACATCAGGTAGCGTTGGGTAAATACCACGGAGTTCATTCCACTGCTTCGTTTGTATTATGTGGCGAATTTCTTCTTCGGTCGCTTCGCGCCGTACCCAGGTTCGAGGATCACCAGGCAGTATGCCGCGGGCGGTGTACGCATCTGTTAGCAAATGCCGAAGCACACCTTCCTGATTACCCCCGAGCTTTCTTGAGGTCGAATTTATCGACTCGATTACGTCATTCACTGCACGGCGAACACCGCCATAATGCGGATCAGTGTTTAGGATGAGCGGGTTGAACCCGTAGCGTGATGACTCACTAAACATGACGGTCTCTGCGCCAGGGATCTCGATGTCACCGTGATAGTCGAAAATGTCGATTTCGACCTCTTCATTCATGTTGGTCACAAACTCGCGTATCCAATGAGTTTTACCAGCACCTGAAGTCCCGGCCACACCAACATGGTGATTAGAAACTCTTTCCTCTGACCAAACCACAGGTAACTCAACATTATCTTTTTTGAGTTTCCAGTAGTCGTTCCCCAATCTGATAGCTGTAGACATAAAAACTCCTTAGTCGTCGAAGGCTTCTTCGGGTATCTCTAGGTCATCCCCTTCATCACCCAGCAACTCCTCGAATTCGTCTTCATCACGCACCTGGTGGTAATAGCCGGAAAGACCGTTCGCCTCTGCGGCATGTACAGCTTTGCGGGCAGCATGGAACAACACAATGCCGCGTTGTTCTGGGGTCACTTCAAACCGGGTAATACTGTCCATGTGAACTGCTGTAGCCACAATTTCATCGAGAACAGGATCATCCAGCTTCGGATAGTAGGCGGATTCAACTCTGCGCAACTGGGCAGTAACATAATCGACGGAATGGTGATCGGTTGTGCTGATCTTTTCGGCGCTGTGCGGTAGCCTTGAATATTCTGGTCGCTCGATTTGAAGGAAACGGTTGATACGGGCCGACAGTTTGCTAGTTTTTTTGTGCTCATCCGGGATGTAGAAGCTGGAGCTCGGAACAACGCTATCTTTGAAGATGACCATGCCTTCACCGGCTTGGAGCTTTTTCAAATCAGGCAGCTCGATCTTGTTACGTTTCTCAATATTGGCTCCCGCTTGAGCGCGGAAGGAGGATTGCATGGTACCGGAGCTTTCGTCGTACCCGCCTAGGACACTGTAATACCCTTCACCGCCAGCCTTGCGGATGAAGTCGTAAGTGTCCTCAGGGTCTTCCAGTGCGAGCACCCACTTAACCTTGGTATTGGCCAGCATCGACGCAGCTTCGTCAGCTGCCTCGCCACGTTTCAGACCTTGCATGTCTTGAACTGCTGCAACCATCATAAAGCCCAGACTACGAGCCTGTGCGAACATGACAGCGATCCCTGCAGCAAAGTAGTACGCCAGTTCATCACTGATGATGAGGTAGGGGTTGGGCGCATTGGTCGCTTTTGTGTCGAGCACCTGCTCTTTCGTCCCCTCCAGTTTGTAGCCGAGATTTTGGGCCATCATCAACCGAATGGACGAGATGTAGAGCTTGCCCAGCGATGCCGCTTCGGAGGCTGATTTCTCAAGGCTCGGGATCATCACCACAAGCAGCCTATCGTTTAGCAACACATCCATCATGTCGATCTCCGGATACTTATCTCTGAACACGTGCGAGTAGGTATCCATCATCATCGAGAAGATGCGAGAGAATTGACCTGTCAAATAGCCATGCTGGTTAAATACCTCAGCGTCCCATTTAGAGGGATCATCCACCAAGTCCGGGTTAAAACCCGGAAGGCCGGTCTCAAAATATGCTTTGATAGGCAGGTAAGCTGTCTCGGGAATCAAGCCCTGCTGGCCTTCTTTGTATAGCTCGACCAGATTCTTTAGCGCGAGATAATGGCGGAAGGTAGCAACGGAAATTTCAATCTCGCCCCTGGCGCGCTTGTAGCAAAGCGTCCTGATCACTGCGTCGACCATGTTGATCGCTTTTTCCTGCCACTTAGCACCATCGCCACTGGCCGCTGGCAGCAGCGACGCCAAGAGCTGAAGCAAAAAGTCGGCAGCACCGTCACCAAAGGGGTTCAGCGAGTTCGACTGCGCTCTAAAGTCCGAAGTCCACTCTTTCCCATTTTCGCGCGCCACCATGCTATCGAATGGGTCCATACCTCCGGTCAAATAGTTGAGAATCAAGAAATCATCTTCACGGCCTAGACGCCTGGCGAGCGACCACAGACAAAATGCTAGGTTGGAGTCTGCTTTGCCGTCTGCGTAGCAAGCTCCCGATCCCCAGCAAAGTGCGTTGAAGAACAACGCCATGAGAGTTTCACTTTTTCCACTGCCTGTAGTTCCAGGAATCCACATATGTGTACGACAGTCAGAGTTGTTGAGCCAAAGTTCTCGACCTTCGTCTTCACTCCTAGCAATGCCCTCGGCGTTTGGCGTACGCAAATACCCCAGGTACATGATGCCACCAGCTGCAAGGAGCTTTCGAAAAGTCCGTGAGCTTTTAAATAAGCCCCACAACGTTTTTTGTTCGACCAGCTCTTCGTAATAATCCGTTCGATCTTTACCGCCGATGTCTTTTGGCATCCGTAATGGCATTCTAAAACGCTGATCGTTGAATGACATTACCATCATGCACATGACCAGCACCCACACTGGCCAGGCGGCAGGTTGGTAAATCATCAATCCGATAAGCGCGAGCATCGCCAGCTTGAAGTTATTTGGCCGATGAAGCGAGACCATGAATCGGGTCCATGCTGACCGGGTGTCCCTGGACAAGCGTCCAGCTTGAATCTCGTGTTGAGAATCGATAGCCATTAATCGTCTCCTACGCGCTCAAGGAAATGCCGATAGCGCGCTCAAATTGCAAGCTAAGCGCTTTTTTGAACAGAGCCGCATCGCGAATACGGGCTATGACAGCCCGACCGCGCTCCGCAGCTTTAACCTGGGATTCGGGGATCTCGGTATCCAGACGGTGCTTTACAAAATCGGTAAGGAAACGGCTGAGCGGTTGCGCTTGGTTCAGCATTTCTATCCAATATTCGAGGCCGTTTTCTCGCAGGATACTGTCTGGGTCGCTACCCTCAGGAAGGAACAAGAATTGTGCATTTTTTCCATCGCACATTTCTTCCAAAACAACAGCAGAGGATCTTAAAGCCGCTTTTCGTCCAGCTTTATCGCCATCGAAGGCGAATGTAACGGTATCTGCATTTTGAAAGAGCCTACGCATTTGCACATTGGTAAGGGACGTGCCCATAGGAGCAACTGCCCGCGAATCACCAGCCTGATGGAGGCTCAACACATCGAAAAATCCCTCGACCACCACTGCATGTCTGTCTGCACGGATGAATTGACGGGCGACGTTGAAGGCATACAGTTCCTCGCCTTTATGAAAAAGTTTCGTCTCTGGCGAGTTAATGTATTTTGGCGTTCTGTCAGGGCTCTCAACAACAGATCGGCCTGCAAAGCCAACAAGGGCACCGCCCTGGTCGTGAATCGGGATCATTATCCGGCTTCTAAATCTGTCAAATAACCGGCCATCCTCGGCTTCACAGACCAGGCCACAATCAATCAGGATCTGTTTGTCGTGGCGCTTCAGCAAGAGGTCAGCAATACCAGTACCTACGGTGCCCAAACCGTACTTACCGATCGTGTCAGAGCTCAAACCGCGCTGTTGAGTCAGGTAGCCATATGACTTTGCGTTCCTCTGAATGCCTCCCACATAGAGGGTTTGGGCATCCTTGAGGGCGCGGTACATAGCTGCCAACTCTGCATTCCGCGCTTGATCAGCAGCAGTATCCTGGCTGGGCTCAGGGAGTTGGATACCGGAAAACTCGGCAACCGCTGCAACGGCATCAGGGAAGGGCAGGTGGTGATGGTCCATCATCCATGTGATAGCGTCACCCTTCGCGCCACACCCATAGCAGCGGTAGAAATTACGCTCTGGGGAAACACTAAACGACGGCGTTTTTTCCTTATGGAAGGGGCAGCAAGCGCTAAAATTTTTGCCCGATTTCTTCAGAGTAATGTCACGCGATATCAACCCAACCAAATCCGCAGCTTGGCGGACTCGGTCGAGAAACTCGTCACTGTATCTAACGTACTTCCCCATGAGCGATCCCTACTGAGCCTGAGTCTGTTCCAGCCACTGAGCAATAGCTGCCGCTTGGTTCGGAAGGGTGAGCGGCGTCTGCGCTCCCTGCTGGTTGATTACCGTTGGGGTGCCCAGGAACTGCAGCTTTCTGAATACTTGGTCATTGGCCCGAACATGGGTGAGGCCTTCCTCGCATACAGGCCCATCAATCGGCCGCCCCTTGGCAATGGCTTTCCACATCGAGGCGCGCTGCTCGATCGGAGCGCAAAGCATCTGTGCGATAGGCTTGGCAGAGCCTTCACCACCGATCACCGATACAGGGAAAATTTCAACGGTATGATCCGCGGCGAGCTGCTCGAGCTCAGGTTCGAATTTCTGGCAGTGAGGGCAAGAAGGATCAGAGAAGACGTAGACAGTCCCTTTGGCCCCTTCGGATAGCTTCACTGAATACTTGCCAGTAGCCACCCCGGCCTTGATCGCCTCGCGGACAACTTTAGGGTCTGTTGGCTTGGGAAGGCCGGGGATGTTAGAGAGGTCTGGACCAGGCTGTTGAAAGGTCTGTGGGTTTTGTGGAGCAAAGGCCGGGGTAGGGGGCTGTGGTGCCTGGAGACCGCTGCCCGAACCATACTGCGCCTCGGTAGGCGCCTGCAGACCGGTCAGTTTTGCCGCGAACATGTTCAAGCCGAGTGCAAAAATGATTGCGAAAGCGGGGATAACTCCCCACTTTACGAACCCTTTGGCCCGGGAGGTCCAGCGCCGGCGCACCCCATGCGAAACGATAGCGCTCTGGAGTGCTTCAAAGGCGTCAATAGCTAGTTGTTCGGTGCCAAAGGATTCGAGAACGACCTGCTCCAGCTTCCCTCCAAATGCGCTGGTCACGAGGATCTGCTTACCCTCACGCTTCAGAGACAGCCCGCGCTCCAAGGGCAACAACGATACACTCCGTTCTTCACCAGTCGAGCCGAAGTGAATGTGAAGGGTGTTGTCGTATTGACGAATCTTGTCTCGGTTTTTCATTGGCTATCTCCAGTATTCAGGTCGACGAGACCTAGCTTGGCCAGATATTTTTCAACCCCGTCGATTGCATCTTCGATAAATGGCTCGGTTAATCTATAACCAGTGTCATCGGCATAACTTTCCCAGTGGGTCTGCGTGTAAACTGCCCCCGCTTCCATAAGCGGAGCTTTACGCTTTCCTAGGTTCAATGCGTAGAACAAAGAACGGTCCATCCCTTTCAACCAACGAAATTGAGACGATGGCAGTTTTCCCAAGTTACTTGCTTGCTGGTGCATTGCATAAAGCATTGTTCTAGGGTAGGGGTGTTTATCAAGCCAGGTTTGAGCTTCTGGGTGGGCTGCATACTTCTTGAATGCATCCTCAGCTAAGTTCAAATCTGGATAGCCTTTTTTTCCCTCAAAGGTGTTGTGGTGGCATGAACGATTCAGAGCGTCCAGCAGTTCCTGGGCCTTCTTCATATCGCGCCCATCCGATAACAGCCTGGCGCCAAACACAGCAAACAGGGCTCGCTCGGTAGCGCTAAGCTCATTGAGGCTTTTGATCCGGCTACCCAAGTCTTTCTCCAGCAGCTCCCGGCAGCGCTCCCGGTCGAGCCGTCGATTGACGATGAGACCATGCTGCAGAGCCCATTCTTCGGGATGAATAGCGCTTCGATGTTCCTCAGGATCTTCATTCAAGAGCAGCGTGTGCGGATCGCCGTAATACAATGACGGGATGATTGCGGGCGAATGGTTAGACATCACCCATGGCAGCGTTTCTACTGTGATAACTCGGCGGGTTTTGTTAGCCGCATGCCGATGCGCCGCACGAAATCCACGTAGTGCTAATAAGATGGGGATAAAAATGAAAAAATACCCAGAAATATTGAGTAGACGCAACAGATCGGCAAATTTTACTTGCGAGGGATTCATCGCAAGCTGAGCCGCTTCGTATCGCCACAGGCGGATTTGATCGGGCATAAATGGCCAGTCAAAGACACCAAGCTGGTGCCAAGCCCATTTCAATCCCCAGTAGCTGATAGTGCCGTGCCAGCGAGACCAGCACATCCAGCCAAACACAACAGGAAGTGCGATTATTAGTAACCACACGACTCCCATACCATCAGACTCAACCTGGCTTTGGCGCGCCATATTCCCTCCTAGAATCTCAATGAGTTGTTATATACGCGCTGTATATAGGGATATTTGAATTTTGGAGTTCTTGAGTGGTAGTGCCCAACACCATCCCAAAAACTCCCACCGGCCTGATTAATTTCGTATCGCAGGATGTAAGCGCCGGCCCTTGCCGCCCAGCAGAAATCGCTGGTGATGAGTTCGGGCGGGACGCCGAACTCGCTTTGCAGTCGGTTTGCCCAGACCGTGTTGATCTGGAAGGGGCCGTGATCGATCGTCCCGTTCTTGTTCGCGCTCTTTAATGGTTCACCGCTGCCGCTTTCGGTAAGCCATACAGCGATTAGGCCACGCAATGGCAGGCTGTAATCCCGAGCAGCCTGCACCATGCAGGCAGGTACCAGGTCTTGGGCGACATCAGGCGGTGGAGCGGGAATTGGAACCATTAGGCAATCCTTCCGTAATAACCCGTGATGGTTTATGCTTTTCCGTATGGTAGCTATTCTACGGAATCAAGGCAAGGCAAACCACACCAGTCGCTGGGTTGCTCCAGACGGCTCCAGACTCAAGGGTAAGGAGGGTTGATGGAAAAAATTCTTTGGATCGCTGAGAAAGAATCCCAGCTATCCCAGGGTGTATTCCCTGTGCTCAATGGACACACTTCTGACCGTGGGGCAGGCTGGACGAAACACGGTAACGACTGGTGCGTGTGGCTGGATGGACATGCCTTTCAACAGGCGACACCTGATGACTATTTGCCGGACGATCTGCCTACTACCGGCAAGGGTCGGAAAATTTGGCGGATGGAAGATCTGCCAATTATCCCGCCAGAACAACAATGGAAAATTCTGCCCGATCCTCGCAAACGGCCCCGGCTCAGCAAGATGAAAGAGCTTTTGGCCTGGTGTGACGTTGTGTACCACCTTGGCGATCCAGACAGCGAGGGACAAAGCCTTGTCGATGAGGCGCTTGAGTACTATCGCTGCCGCAAGCCTGTTAAACGGGTTTTGATCAACGACTACAACCCCAGCAAGGTCCGCGAAGCACTCGCCAATATGCGTGACAACTCTGATCCGCTGTTCAGAGGATGGCGGTTGTGGGGGCTTGCTCGGAGCCGTTATGACTGGCTTTTGGGCATGAACGGTACGCGGGCGATGACCCTTCGAGGGCGCGACATGGGCCACCAAGGATTGCTGCCCGTTGGTAGCGTGCAGAGCCCTTTGCTTTACGTCGTCCGCGAGCGGGATCGAGCAATCGAGTCTTTCAAACCTGTCCCTTATCAAGACATTACTGCCGTTTTCACGGCCGAAGCGGGGATTTCGATCCGCGGCCGCTGGGTGCCACAGGATGACCAGGCTGGCCTGGACGAGTCCGGTCGTCTGGTCGACGAAGGCGTCGCTAAACGACTTCTTGCACGCCTGCAGGATGGCGTCCCCGGGGACGCCTCAGTCATCGAGCACTCGGTCACCGACAAGAAGAAAAAGCCCCCACTTCCCTTGTCCATGAATGAACTTCAAATGGAAGGTTTCAGCCGCTTCGGCTACACCGGTGACGAGGTGATGGAGGCCGCGCAAAAGCTCTACGACACCTACAAGGTCATGACATACCCTCGTACCGATGTGCGCTTCCTTTCTGAAGCCCATCATGCCGAGGCGCCCGGCGTGATCGCCGGAATCATACAGCTGCGACCAGATCTGCAGGCCATTGCTCGTGAGCTGGACCCACACCGCAAATCAGCAGCCTTCAATGATGCGAAAATGCGTACTCCCACGGGTGAACCCACCCCGCATCACGGCATCATCCCTTCAACCCCGGAAAATCCAGTCAATGTGGCTGACTGGTCTGAGCCTGAGCGGAACGTGTACGACATGGTGGTGCGGGCGTATCTTGCCCAGTTTGCAGCCGATTACCGGTATCGGTCGATGGTGTTGCGCATTCGCGTTCAGGTTGGTGAGGTGTTCGCTGCAAGTGGTGTCTGCCCAACCGAGCAAGGTTGGAAAGCTGTTTACAAGGAGCCCCCACCGCTGGATGGTGCGCCCGCCGAAGATGAAGGGCCCGAGGGTGAACTCCCTGATGTGCAGATCGGCGATCTGTTGCAGTGGTTGGAAGTGACTTCAACAGGCAAGGTAACTACTGCGCCACCGCGCTTCGACGACAACATGCTCCTCGATGCAATGAAAAATCTGCATCGGTACGTGGACGATGTTGAGTTGAAAAAGCGGCTCAAAGAGGGTGAGGGGATAGGTACTACTGCCACCCGTGCAGGCATCATCGCCGACATGAAGCGGCGTAGCCTGTTTGTGCCGGCGGGGGGGAAGGGCAAAAAGCTCATGACCAGCCCTGAAGCCAGGAGCTTGATTGACGCTCTGCCCATGCGCGTTAAAGACCCCGCACAAGCCGGTGCCTTCAAGCGTTCGCTGGATCAAGTCGCAGATGGAGCGATGAGCCTGAGCGACTTCATGCGCTACGCCGAGGAATTCGTTCGTGACGTTGTTGCCACTGCCAAGGACGCCTCTATCACGCCCCTCCCACCCGCAGCCGGCGAAGGCGTTCCCTGTCCTAACTGCAAGAGCGCATTGCAAAACCGGGGCAAGCGTACCGTATGTTCCAGCTGCGAGTTCGTACTTTGGCACGAGGTATCAGGAAAGACTCTCACTCCAAGCCAGATCGAACTGTTGTTGGTGAAGGGTGAAACACCTGTCATCAAGGGCTTCGTGAGTCGTCAAAAGCAGTCCAAGTTTTCCGCGAAGCTGAGGCTGGACACCGGCACAGGAAAAACGACGTTCGTGTTCGACTCAGCACCCAGCACCCCGGATCGTCCAGCTCCAGCTGCGCCGGCGATGTCGTCCAACAAGCTTGAGTGCCCACGCTGCTCAGGTGAGATTGCAGCGGTACCAGGTCACTTTGAATGCAAAGCGTGCCAATTCAAAGTCGGTGCAGTGATCGCCAGTCGGCCGTTGAGTGCTTCGGAAGCGGATGCGCTGTTCAAGAGCGGGATTACGGAGAAGCTCTCTGGATTTCTCAACCGTGAAAAGCGCCCATTCACCGCCTACCTCAAACTCAACCGGGATAGCTGGAAAGTCGAATTCGACTTCGGGAAAAAGGTGGGCTGAATGATCACCGATTTCCTGAACGAACATGACCGGCAGCTGCTGGCCCACGAAAAGGGTTTCCAGGATCTGGTGCTGCAGCACATGCGAGCGCTACCTGCGCTGGAGTGGATGAGGTTCAGAACCATCGCCCGGGACAATAGCGCTTGGGGGGATGCCGCCGCGCGAAGCCTCTACAAACACGAGGAGGTGCTGCACGCATCACTCAACCTGCCAACGTTGAGTTTGGGCGACTTGCCCAAATCCTATGCCGCCGAGGCCAGCGTCATAGGCCAGCTCGGGGGACAACCCGTGCTCTATTTTGAGGGCACTGGCTATTACGCATGGGCCTTGGCTCCCGAGACATCGTCAATCCTCGAGGCTTCAATCACTTATCCAGCCTACCCGCCAGGGTGGGCTGAAGGAGATCGTTCATGATTCGCCGCACATTGCCGATCCTGCTGATGATCCTATTGGCTGGCTGCAACCAGGAGTCAGAGGCATCAAAAGAGCCTGGCGAACACAGGGAAGTTATCCAGGGGATGCACACCCAATTTATTAAAGTCACCGAGGGTCAGAATCAATGGTATGAGATGGCCATTTCGGTAGACGACAGCAATACGTTCCGCATGCCAGTGTTCTTTGCTGAGGACGGAAAATTGGTTCGCATCGATGACAAGCAAGCTCGCAAGCTGTTTGATCGGTGGCTCAAAGAACGAGCCAAAGGGATAGCAGCGTTCAGTTCAGTAGACGAGCAGGTTGGCTTCAAAGGGCCATTCCTGGCGCTCGACGTCAAACGGTAGGGAATCAAATGTTTAACGAGACTGAAATGAAGGTCGTCCCGGCCTACTTCGCCAAAAATCCCGCAGGAATGTCGGTGCCATTCATCGTCTCCCTGATGCTGGTGGATGCGGATCACAAACCTGCTTTGCCGCCGTCGGTTGAGACCTCCATCGATCGCACGGCAGGTATCACTGGCGCGGAGGGGGTGGCATTGGCGAACGTCTATGACACCGATGATTTACGTGCCTTGGCGGTCAACAGCATCCACCGAGCCCATGGCCTTAAAGAGTTGGCCATCGTGCTGTTCCGCTGCCAAAGCGCGCCTACTGCGGAACACTTGATGACCGTGTTGAATGACTGCTTCGAGCTGTCCTTGGTCAAAGACAGCGCCGCAAGGGGAAACGATGAATAATCGAATCATGCGGTTATTTGTAGGTGCTTTGAGTGTCGTAGTGGGCCTGGCCATGGCGATCAACTCTCGACTCAATGAACTCAGTCCCACAGCCGAATGGCTTCAGTCTGCGTTATTTTTGATACTTGGCCTCGCCTTGATCATCAAGGCCTTCACACCAAAAAAGAAGGACAATGCCATGCCGGCACAGTGGACGGATCACCAGCTTGCGGCCTTTGAAGCCGCGATGGAAACCATTGGCAACATGATCGCCCTCAAAGCTCGCGACATCCACAACGAGCGCAGCAAGGACGAACCGAACCAGGCGCTGATTGATCAGCTGAGGGCCGAGCAAGCTGAGCTCGTAGTCGAGCGCTCCCGGCTTCGCATTGACGACAATGTGGCGGTAGCGTACGCAATAGAGCGCTACGGGCCGATTGTCAAAGCTTCGGCTTGAAGGGGATACCTCATGGCATCTCCCGATGACGTTGGCCTCACCGTTGCTCAGGCCCAGGCGATAGTGGATCGATTCATGGCCGAATATCGTGGTCACATAGGTGTGACTGCTATTATCAAGGCCACGCAGGAGGAAATTTATGGACCCGACGCCGCAAGAGAAAAAATCGGATACCGAATTGACGCAGCCTACCACCCAGCAAGAGCCATCTTTACCCTTGCCGCTTCCAATATGGGTGATGAAGGGGCCGTCCGACGAGCGCTGCGCCACGAGCTCCTCGGGCATTATGGGCTCAACACCTTCAATCCCGAAGAAAAGCGGGAATTCCTGGATCGCGTTCTTGAAACGCGCGGCGAACCTTCACTAGCCCATATTTGGGCGTACGTGGATCAGCACTACGCCAAACTCCCCGGCATCCATCGTGCAGAAGAGGTCTTCGCATTTGTCGCGGAGGAGGAGCGTTCATTCCTCGGAAAAGCATGGGACCGCACCCGCAATGCCCTACAAGGCATGTTGAAGGCCGTCGGACTTTCAGACGGTAGGCTTACTATCAGCGAGCTGCGCATTGAAGCTCAGGCAATCGCTGCAGGTATCAAGGAAGGACACCGACAGCAAATGACGTTTCCCAAGGACGACCAGTCGCAATTCCGACTGTCCCCCGAAGACCACGATGCCATTTTTGACGACATCGCCCTCTTGGCGCTCTCCACTACCAAACCTGTCAACCATCCAACCGCCGTTCTTCTCGGGGGACAACCTGGTGCAGGCAAGGCCGGACTCAGCAGCAAAGCACTGGATGAGTTCGGTGGTAACACCATCAAGGTTGATGCTGATGAGCTGCGCAAGCACCATCCGCAATACCTGCAGCTGATGCGGCAGAACGACCGCTTGGCCGCCGATCGTACTCATCCGGATGCCGGCGCATGGTCGGTAAAGCTCACCAATTTGGCGATCAAGAATCGGCGGAATCTCTTGATCGACGGGACCATGCGGGATCCCGATAGTCTCGCCAGGCTGTGCTCTCGCCTTCACACCGCTGGCTATCGGGTCGAGGCCCGTGTATTGGCAGTAGATCCCCTCGTCAGCCGCATGAGCATTCATATGCGCTACGAGCTGCAGCGAGAAGCCAACGGATTTGGTCGTTGGTCGAATCGAGATAAGCATGATCAGGCCTACGCAGGCCTGCCTGTAACCGTCGAACGGCTAGAATCAGATAACCTAGTCGATACGTTGCAGGTGTTTAGCCGCAACGGTACCGAGTTGTATGCGCGTCGCCTGTCTGAAGTGGATTGCACTCCAGCAGCTGGCCGACTGCGCATCACTCAAGAGCGCGAGCGCGTCTGGACTCCCGAGGAGATTCGCGGCTTCAGTTACAACCTGGAAGTGATCGAGGGAAAGATGCTTGTACGGCGAGCTGCCCCGAGCGAGCATGCTGAGCTGGATGGCCTCCGATCGGAGTACCGTCACAAGTACCCGACCGATCTTAGCCAGGGAGATTTCCTGAAAAGGCCGAAGCCGGGCTACTAACAGTACCTTTTAAAAACAGTGAGTTAGAAACGCACATTGTCGCGCCTTCAGTAGTTTGTATAATGACTATTATACGAACTGAAATAGGAGGCGACGGCAATGCCTAGAAAACGGCGGCAGACCCCAGAGAATCAGGGGCAGATGACGTTCGATTTCGCTTTTCAAGAGACGGTAGATACCATCGAGGACCTGCAAGCCGGCCTCGATTCCGACGAAGACCAAGGAGACCGACATTATGATCACCAACCAAACACAGCCCCTGGAAATCTCCGCACGAGTCCTGAGCCAACAGACACTCGCATCGATCCGCCAGTCGCCGTCGTTCAGTCTCCAAGGCTGGAAGATTCTGGATCGCTGGGCGCTGAACAGCCCGGATCGCCTCAAGGCGATGGAGCTTCAGGGCGAGCTGCAACTGCTCAGCCGGCTATTGGAGCAGCAAGCCCTGGAATTGACGGCCATCAACAGCCTGCCAGCGGACAGCAAGCAGGGGCTGACCGAGCACGAGATCTTGCAAATGTTGGAGATCAAAACGGACCTGTAGCCCCCTCAGACTATGCGATTACCGGTGCTGATTCACTGGGCTCTGGCGGTCCAAAATCGAAATTCCGCGATAACATCGCTGCCATTCAACTGCTGCAGGTGCTGCACAAGGAAGGTCGTGGCCCCACCCCAGACGAACAATCCACGCTGGTCAGGTATGTAGGATGGGGTGGACTGCCGCAGGCTTTCGATCATCGAAATGATGCTTGGCGTGCCGAGTACCAGGAACTGGCATCACTGCTCAGCCAAGATGAGTACGAGAGGGCCAGGCGCTCCACCCAGGACGCGCACTACACCTCCACCACCGTAATCGACGGCATTTACGAGGGACTGGAGCGACTAGGGTTCAAAGGTGGCAAGGTTCTGGAACCAGCTGCCGGCACTGGCAATTTTATCGGCCTGATGCCGACAGAAATGCGGATCAACAGCCGCATCACCGCCATCGAGCTTGACCCTCTGACAGCGCAGATCGGCGCTCATCTTTATCCATCATCCACCTTCATCAATCGCGGCCTGCAGGATGTAGCTATCCCAAGCGCATACTTCGATGCCTGCGTGGCGAACCCGCCCTTCGGATCGCAATCGTTGTATGACCCGCATCACCGCGAATTGGCTGGTTTCTCGATCCACAACTACTTCCTGGCTAAATCGCTCAATACGCTCAGACCTGGTGGTGTGATGGGAGCCGTGGTCAGTCGGTATTTCCTTGATGCCGCCAATAGCAAGGCGCGTGAACATATCGCAGATTCGGCCCACTTCCTGGGCGCTATACGTCTACCCAACACGGCGTTCAAAGAGAATGCCCTGACCGAAGTAACGACGGATATCGTGTTCTTCCAGAAGGCTCTCCCCGGAGACCAACCGGAGCGCCGTTGGGTAGATGTCGGTGAAATACGAGATCGCGAATCGGGTGAGCCAATCACGATCAACCAGTATTTCATCGACAATCCCGAGCAGATGGCCGGCCGGATGGCCCTCACAGGGAAGATGCGCCGCGATGCCGCTGATTTGATGGCGGAGCCAGGCCAGGACCTGAGCGCGGCGATCACCGCCCGACTTCAAGCGTTGCCTGCAGGTGTTATCCGCACCTTCACAGGCGAGCCTCTTGATGATGAAACTGATGGCCAAGCAGGTAAACCCGAGGTCGACCTGCCAGCGAATACCAAAGTGGGTTCCTACTTTGTGACCGCTGACGACCAATTGGCCCGTCGCTTGCCAGATCAGCTTGCAGCCCACGACTACCAGTTGATTACCCCGAAAACCGAGCGGGCAGGCCAACGCATTCGCGGCATGATTGAGGTACGTGACGCTCTGCGCGCGTTGATGAATGCTGAGCAGTCCGTTGACCCTCAAGATCTGGAAACCTTGCGCGGCCGTTTGAATGGCCTGTACGACAAGTACGTCCGTCGATTTGGCCACCTGAGTAGCCAAGCCAACCGCCTGGCGATGGGGGAGGATCCTGAATACCCTCTGCTCAATGCGCTTGAGAGCAACTACGATCGCGGCGTATCGGCTGACATGGCACGCAAGCACGGTGTGCCGGCGCGCAATCCCACAGCGGATAAAGCTGCAATCTTCTCGCGCCGCGTAATGAGCCCACGCGAAGAAATTCGGCACGTCGAATCCGCTAAGGATGCACTGGTTGTCAGCATGAACCAGGTGGGCCGTGTAGACCTCGAGCGCATGATCCGCTTGTGCGGTCTGAGTGAGCCTGAACTCCTTCGCGACCTGAAGGGACTTGTCTACTTCAATCCGGGCAAGGATCGCTGGGAAACAGCCGATCAGTACCTGACCGGGAACGTGAAAGCGAAACTCAGAGGAGCGCTTCGAGCCGCGGAACACGATCCAAAGTTCTTGGAGAACGTCGAGGCGCTGCGTCCGATACAGCCAGCAGACATCGAGCCGATCGACATTTCCGTGCAGCTGGGTTCGACCTGGGTACCGGCGAAGACAATCGATGATTTCGTCGTACACCTGATGGGGGATGTACGCCGGCGCATCGACTACCAGGAGGCCTTGGGCAAGTGGATGGTGAACATCTCCGAGGGGGATAACACCACCATGCGCGTCACCTGGGGCACCGAAGCGTACCCCGCAAACAAGCTGGTAGAGGCGGTTTTAACGAACCGCCCGATCCAAGTGAAAGTGGAGGTCGGAAAGGACGATCATGGCCATCCGATCATGCAGGTTGATGAAACTCAGACCGCTGCAGCCAACCAAAAAGCGGACGAGATCCGCGCTGCGTTCACCGACTGGATCTGGGAGGATCAGGATCGTCGTGAATCCCTCTCGCGACTCTACAATGATCGGTTCAACACCAATATTCCCAGCCGCTACGACGGCTCACACCTGCAGCTGCCCGGCACCTCGCTGGACATAACGCTACGTCCGCACCAGAAGGACGCAATTTGGCGCGGAATTCAAGACGGCACAGCACTGTTCGATCACGTAGTCGGCGCCGGTAAGACGCTGGTGTGTGTCGGAACCGTGATGGAGAGCAAGCGGATGGGGCTTTTCCGAAAGCCAATGGTGTTGGTACCGAATCATCTTCTACTGCAGTGGAAGGATGCCTTCTACGACCTCTACCCTAACGCCAACGTGCTGGTTGCTGAGAAGACGGATTTCAAGAAAGAAAACCGGGAGCGACTCTTTGCCCGAATCGCTACCGGGGATTGGGATGCTGTGGTTGTGGCTCACAGCTCGTTCAAAAAAATCGGCATGCCCCCGGAGACGCTCGAGGAGCTGCTGCAGGAGCAAATCCAGGATCTCACTGACGCCATTTTGGACCTCAAGAGCAGCCAGGGCGATCGCGTGACCATCAAGGAGATGGAAAAGGCGAAAGAGCGGATGACCGAGCGACTGGAAAAGAAAGCCGACACCGGTTCTAAAGACCAGGCCGTCAGCTTTGCCGATCTGGGTGTTGACGCCTTGGTTGTAGATGAGGCGCAGGAATTCAAAAACCTGTTCATCACGACCTCGCTCAGCAGGGTATCGGGGCTGGGTAATCTGGCAGGATCGGAAAAAGCATTCGATCTTTTCGTCAAGTGTCGCTACCTGCAGCAACGGAACGACGGCCGAGGCGTGTTTCTCGCAACGGGTACCCCATTGAGCAACACGATTGCTGAGCTCTACACCGTACAACGATACCTCCAGTACGATGAAATGAAGGCCCGGGGCATCATTCATTTTGATGCCTGGGCTTCGACATTCGGCCAGGTTGTAACCGGCTGGGAGCTTGACGCTACCGGCGTCAACTACAAGCTCAACTCGCGTTTTGCAAAGTTCCAGAACGTTCCCGAGCTGACGGCGATGTATCGAACCTTCGCTGATGTAATCACACGCAAGGATCTACAGGACCAGGCCGAGGCCCGAGGTACCCGATTCCCAGTACCGAAGCTGAAAGGCGGTCGCCCGCAGAACGTGATTGTGGATCGATCGGAGGCTCAAGCTTGGTACATGGGCATTCAGCAAGAGGCGATCGACGCAGAGGGTAATCCGCTGCTTAAAGCAGATGGATCGACGTTCAAGACTTGGAACGATGGATCGATCATCCATCGCATGGAGCATTTGCCGAAAGACCCCCGCCTCGACAATCCGTTGAAGATCACCAACGACGCGCGCAAAGCGGGGTTGGATTTCCGACTCATCGATCCCGGCGCTGGGGATTTCGCAGGTAGCAAAGTGAATGCGTGTGTCGATCAAGCATTCCGCATTTGGCAGGACTGGGACGACCGTAAAGGCACGCAAATGATTTTCTGTGACCTATCCACGCCAAAAGGTCCAAAACGTCTAGAACAGGCTGCTGTGAGCTCAGAGGACGAAGAAGAAGGAGAAGCCTCGATCTCTATGGACGATATTCTGGCAGGAGCCAGCTCGTTCAGCGTATACGACGACATTCGATCAAAGCTCCTCGCTCGCGGGATCCCGGCGAACCAGATTCGCTACATCCATGAGGCCAACACAGATCTGCAGAAAGCCAAGCTCTTTGCGGAGATGAATGCCGGCGAGGTCAGGATCATTCTGGGGTCAACAGCGAAGATGGGTGCCGGCATGAATGTCCAACGCCGCCTGGTCGCTCTCCATCACCTGGATGCACCATGGCGCCCAAGCGACCTGGAGCAACGCGATGGTCGCATCGAGCGGCAAGGTAACCTCTTCTATGAGATGGACCCTGACGGATTCGAGATCGAGATTCTGCGCTACGCAACGAAACAGACCTACGATAGCCGCATGTGGCAGACCATCGAATTCAAGGCAGCTGGCATCGAACAATTCCGCAAGGGGGACAGCCTCCAGCGTGTGATCGAGGATGTGGCCAGCGAGGCAGCCAACGCCGCCGAGATGAAAGCCGCGGCCACCGGTAATCCTCTGATCTTCCAGCAGGTGCAAATCGCTGCAGACCTCAAGAAGGTGGAAGCATTGTTTTCCAACTTCAAACGTGGCCAGCACTCGCTCGACAGCCGCATTGCGTGGCTGCGTGACGCCGACTCACGTGCCGATCGGGCAATCGCCCGCTGGTCAATTGAGATCCAGCGGCGCGATGCCGGCACCAAACCTGAATTCGAGTTCTCGGCGAATGGCAAGCCCTACAAAGACGCGGACAAGGAAAGACTGGCCGCGGTCTTCGCCGGCGCCATGAAGAGGGCCGTCGAGCGGCGGTCTGAAGACACGTTCCAGCGCGCAGAGCTGGTGCCCGTAGGAAGCTATAGAGGTTTCGAAATTCAAGTGTCATGCGAGCGGCAGAAAATCCACTTCACCGTCACCGGTCGGGACTCATACGAGCCGGACAACCTGGTGTATCGCGTCGACGATAAATTCAGCATCAGCGGGTTCATCAGCCGGATGGACAACTTCCTGGAGCGCCTGGAAGGCTGGAGGGATGAGGCCGAGTCGACACGGGGACGCGAGCTGTCAGAGCTCAACAAAGCGATTCAGGAGAAGGCGAAGCCGTTCCAGCAGCAGACTCGGCTTGACTACCTGCGCGAGGATGCTCGGGATGTGCTTCGGGAACTAAAGCTGATGCAAGCTGACGACTCCTACCAGTCGAAGTGGGAGCCAAAATCGGTCCTCCTACAAGGCTCCGCAGCGCCTGGACGGAGTAAAATGCGAGCGTAACGAAGAAGGGCGCCTATGGCGCCCTTTCTCATTTTCATCTCAGCTTAGCTACAGAAAACTTCCCGCGGATACGGATACTTTCGCATCTACAGCACGGACGAACAGCGATGCCATTACCAAAGCCTCGGTCAAATCAGGGCATTCAACATCATCGATTCCATAGTCACAACGCTCGGCCCCCGTTGAAAATGTCAGACTCAGCGAACCTCCAGCTTCGCCATCCATATCAACGCTAAGAAATTCGAGGTCACCAACCCTGTATGGCCACACGGCTGCTCGAATAGGGCCAGACATTTTCTGACTTGCGAGCTCTGCCATTTTCTCAACCCACGCGTCCACTTCGGGCAAAGGATTGAAGCTGCAGGGTCCAGCTAAACTCACGTTACTCATAGAAGATCCCTCATAAACTCTGTCCGCTACTCAGCTCTCGACAATGCGCAGGGCAGGAACGTCTACCCAAGCTGCTCGAAACATCCAGTGCCTAAACTCCTCAACTGTCTGCCCGCTTTTGGTTTGCAAGCGAGCAAGCAATCCCGAAAGCCGCAGCTCCAGGCATCCGGCTTCTTCATCCTCGTACTCGGCATAGTCGCCGTAGGGGTCATCAGGTTCGAAAACCTTCGAGATGTGCGAACGGTGCTGCCAGTGGTAGTAGTCATGATCACGCCAACCTTTTGGAAACCGAGTTGCTAGCTCGCTCCAATCGGTCAAGCTGTAATGATCGGGGTAATTGCAATCAGCATTGGATGTGAATACCCAGTACAACCGACCTAGGGCCGGATGAACGGTGCTGACAAAAACTTCGCTCATGGCCGATCCTCCTTTAGCGCCGCCGCGCCGGCCGCAACTCTTTCTCCGAAAAACCAAAAGCCCGCGAATTCGCGGGCTCTAAGGCTTTTATTTCCAGACTTCATTCCAATTTGTTGATGAATCGGCCGCGTCACTGGTGTGTCCGACCTCTACGGGGTTGCTGATGTGCGTATCACCGCTACCGACGACGGTGCCAAGGCCGGTATCGTTGACGCCCGTTTGATTGACAGCATCAGTCACGGCCCCGTTAACCTCGCTCATGACGCCGTTGATCTGTCCATTCACTTCGGAAATCACACCGTTTACTGAGGAGCTGGCAATCGAGCAAACCTTGTCCTTGATCATTTGCCAGATGGCAGAAAGATCAGGGAATGAAGTAGTGCTGAATATGCCGGTGATCCCTCCGACACATTTGCCCAAAATGTCTGACGATGTCTGAGCAGCCGTTTGGTTGGTGTCGGCCGCGTCCTGATCTCGAGCCAGGCCGGCCTCACCACCACGCACCGCGGCTTCTCCGCTACGGCAGGTGGCAGCATGGGCTGTCACAGCCGAGCTCATGAGCAGCACAACGAGTAACGCGCGGGTCAGTGTCTTCATACCAGTCCTCCAAGAACATTCAACGGCCAGGAGCATCAAGCTCGTGCCCGGGATTTAACAGTGGGTTGCGCCGGGCTGGGCTGTTGCTTGACGGGCTCCGTCAGAGCCTGGGGCTTTGGGGAATCGACTGATTTCTCCCGCTCTTTACGTTGCTCGAGGAAGCCCAGTTTGCGGTGCATTTCCTCATCAACGTGCTTGGTAACCTTTGCCTTGATGATCTGGTTATCAACGTTGAAAAGCACCTCATCGAAGTAAACGGCTTTCCCGTCACCGCGCCGATTAACTGCATTCCCGAAACCGATCTGCGTCCACTTCTGGTCGCTTCCATCGTTGTTCGGCTGGGACAGCGTGATGAAGTTGGGCTTGATCTCACCGGTACCTGGGTCGGGGTTACGCTCATTGATGAACGCGAGAACCTGGTGCTTCTCACCGTTGACCTTCACGTATCCCTGTAGGTAATCCCCGCTGCCCTGGTACAGGAGCACTGTGGTGTCGTACTGGTCGTTATCCAGCTTGGTTACACCGCGAAGGATGAGTTTCTGTCCCGCATTGCTGTCAGCGTTTGCCATACCAACCTCCTGAGAAGTGGTTGAGTCACTGGTTGAAGCGCTGGAAATGTCCCCGGGTACACCGGAGTTGCTCGACCTGCCTTGAAGGCCAGCGCCAAAGCCTTCAATCTGGGTTTCGGGGGTATGCTCATCCTTGATAAAAGCTTTCGCCATGATCCAGTCGTACTCGTTCACTGGTGCTGGTACAGGACGGCCTGTTTTGTCGAACCAGTAGTACTGGTCGGTCGCAGGCTCCGGCCCAAGAGCGGCCAGGTCGTGCTCAAGCTCTTCCAGCGACTTGCTCCAGGTATTGATGGCTTCAGACTGATCTCGCCACCAGGCGGCGGCGTTTACCGGAACAAGGTTCTCAGCCTGCTGCAGATCGGAGTCACCAAATGGCACTCCCTCAGTTGCCTGGAAATGTCGGTGCTCGACCGCAGCTGTAGCTAAATCCCCCAGCTCTACTTCATCAGCAGCCTGTGGAGCTTCTCCTGTACGGTCCAGAGTTCTGGACTTCTCGTACTCGGAGATAGCACCAGCAAGCACGGCGATATCCGCGCCTGGATCGTTGATCATTGGCTGGGGGATGCGCTGACCATTGAGGAAGGTTGCAGGAGCGCTCTCGGGCTTGCCCGTCCCGCACAATTCAGTGTGGATACCGGTCGGTTGCCCTTCACGGTCAAAATAGGCAATGGAGTACGTGACACCATCGACCCTTTCCGATTGGTTCACTAGGCCAATTTTCGCGGTGTAGCCGTGCTTAGCAGCCTCGCTGCTCAGCAATTCCCACCTGGCCGAAGGCGTCGTATCTTTGTCATATGGATACTGGCTGTAGCTATCCAGCGTGAATGACTCCAAAACTTCTGTCGGAATCGAATCCGTCGAGGAGCGAGGGGGGAGATCTGTGCCTTGATGATTTTTCAGTGAGGCCAGATAAGCAGCATCTATCTGTTCAATTGCTTCGATGACTTCATCTGGATCCCAGCAATTCTCTAACTGGTACATCCGGTCAAACTCATTGCTGCCAGGCTCGGGCAGTGGCCCGTACTGCTTATCAGCGTCTGCCAGCAGCTCTCTAGCTATGGCGTAACCCTCTGATGCTTCCATCTGCCCGCGAAAATACGTATTGAGCTTGCCGAGCTCACTGTCCAGCTTGGCTTGGAACGCGGCGCGATACTTTGCCTCGACCATGCAGCTTTCAATTGTCCGCAGGCCTTCCGGAGAGCTGTCATGCTCCCACATGACCGCCATAGCGTGATCCTCGGCCCGATACGGCAGCAAATCAGGGTAGTCATTGATATCACCGGTAGGCAGACCGATTGACTCAACGAATCTCGCATCGCGTCCTGCAACTGTGAGGGACTCAGCTGCCAACGGTTCGACTGGGGGGGCCTGCTCACGTTCAGCTTTAGCAATCAGAACGGCTTCCCACTCATTACGATGAACCGTTTTTTCTTCGTAACGCTCGACACGGCCATCGCTGCCGCGCACTGGCACCTCTACCGTCACCTGCTTACGACCCAAGTTATTCAACGTGACGGTATCGCCTGCAGCGATTTCGTTCTCGCGGAACACTCGGGCCAGATCTACACCCCAGGTAACACGCTCTTCTCCGTCGCTGTTGCGAAGCTTCACGTAGAAGCTTTTGCTCTGCTTCTTATCGAAAAGATACGGCGCTGGGCCGAAATCTACGATCACACCCTCGCGGGCATTCACAGGGGTAGGATCATTTGCGGCCGGTTCTGCAGGTGATGCCGTTTCTTCGCTGGAGGTGGCTACCTTCTCAGCGGTTGATGCCTCGATCGGCTTCGGCGTTTCAGATTGCGCGGCGGCTTTGTCTGGTACAGCTGCAATGGGAGGCAAGCCGAGCAGTTCGCGGCGAATAGCTTCTTGTGCGGGGTTGTTGAGCTCGACCGGAACCTCATGCTTGATCAGAACCGCGATCGCCCGGCGCTTAAACTCTTCACTGCCAGTTAGCTCGATAGACCCACCGAACTTCTGTTTCGCCATGTAGAGGCCGGCGAGAATGGCCATCTCATCATCTTTAGCTTCAGCCACCATGAGGATTTGCTGCCCATGGTCGATGAAAATAGGTCTGTCATGCAGGGAATAGAGGACGCTGCCATCGCGCCGCTCCTTGTAGGTGATTTCCTTCAAGAGCTCGCTGATCTGGATTTTTGGATCCTGATCAACAGTTTCTTGATCTGAATCAGGGTTTCCACGGCCAAAACCGTTACCGAATGCTTCATGCCCCCCCAAACGCGAAATAATTTCGCTGTAAAAGGCCTGGTCTAGTTCCTTTAGCAATTCCGCATATGTATCGTATGCGAAAATATTCTGATAAACGGTAGTTGCTGCTTCAGCTGTATCCTTGGCGTCAATTGAGCGCCATGACGACAGGTCTGCAGCAACCCAATGTCTGACCAACGCAGTAGGGACGACCGCAGCCTCTTCTTCGGAAGGTTGGCTATTTAGCCAGGCTTGGTACGCCTTAGCACGACGTTCGATAGCTTCACGGGGAGAGGCCTCTGTTGCCTGCGGCGAATTCAATCGCTCGTAGACAGCTTGGCGGAACTCTTGCATCAAGGCTTCGCTTACTTCGCTCATGGCAATCCTGCCTCCTTCCGGATGGTGGGGTAGTCCGTTGCCCTGAGCCCCCGTAGAGGGGCTGGGTAAAGTTGGGTTAAGCGCGTCGCTCTGGGCTGGACCGTGACTGCTGAAATTTCGTATTGTGTATATTATTCAAAATTCAGCGGAATGGGAAGCTCCGCGTCCTAAGGCCCAGGAGGGCTACGTCTGCTACATTTGAGGGGATCAAATGTCCTTTGGAACTGATGAAATTCAGCCAATTTGTGGAACGGATTTGGAGAGATGGCGGATCGAGAACGGTCTGACCAAGGTAGCTGCTGCAGATGCCTTTGGCCTGCAGAAAGCGAAGTGGGAAGAGCTTACAGGCCCGGATAAGTCGGCTGAGCAGATCAACGACCCCGTTGTGGCTATGCTCCTCTTTCTCTACAGGACGCATCCTGAGTCTTCGCCGGTGCAACCGCCGTTGGATATCAAGGATTTTTACGACTATTTAGGCCTGCAAGATTCGCCTCAAGACCGAGATACATTTGCCACCCTTATTGGCAGATCGCCACCCTCGGTTTACCGCTTGATGCTTCATGATGGCAAGCCTGGTCGGCCAGTCATGAAATGGGTTGAGGCCTTGAAGCGCATGGATTTGACACCTAAACAGTGCAAACGCGTGATGCAGGATGTCGTAAGTAAGGTAGGTGAACGACAGAAGGTGGAAAGGGTCTTGATTCAGGGTTGGTCAAAGGGTGGCATTGGTGAGCACGACTGAGAAAACAGACTCGCACATTATCGAGCTCTCCAGCGTTTACTTCTACGCTGGCCCAGCGCCGCGGGCGATCGCCTTGAAGGACTGCGGCGCGCTACTCAACGGGCAACCTGGGGACGTGTTCCCGGCGCTGTACGGGTATCAGAGCAAGCAGGACGGCTTTATGGCGGCTCGGGCGTACGCTGATAAAAACCGACTCCATTTTACCGTTATCGATTTCCTGGTGGAGCTTGATCACAAGCAGAATCCACTCATGATGAAGCCTGAGGACCTGGCCAATCACGATTTTGTGTCGTTTGCCAGAATGTCTAGGAGCATGATGGATGATCTGCAGGATCTTCTGCGGGAAAGGTTGGTCAGCGAAGGCTTGACCCCGACAAAGACCGAATTGGCGAAGCCTCATCTATTGCTGCAGCAACGACCCGAATTGTTGAGCACGCTGACCGCCGCTCCAGATTGGGAACATATGAAGGTAATTGCCTACCCTGCCAAAGTGGCCTTCAGTGAGAAGCCATTGACGGTAGGAGTGCTCCCCCATAAACACTGGTCGGCAATCAAGGAGGCGACTTGCCGCCTCAACCCTGGGATCCGGATCACGTTAGAACCGCCAGGGCCAGCCAATACCGACGCTGCACCATTGGCTGCACAAGCCAGCAGGGACCGAGGTCCTCGAGCCCGCTGAACCACCGACATTAAAAAACCGCCTCTCAGGGCGGTTTTATTCTAATCTCTGAATCGGTTCCTGTACCACCACGGCCGTGAAACGATCCGACCTCCGCGCATGAAGCCCAGGAACTTGTTCCAGCAAACATTAAGCGTCCACCCAATGTGAGCCATGACCCCGAAGCAGACGATGATCATCACAGCGGCGATCCATACCCACAGTTTATGCCCCACATACAAACAGGCCATCAACGGCAGATAAGCACCGCAGGGGATGCCGAAGGCCTTGGGGGAGATTGATGCGCCTCTCCAGCTAGATGCCATGGTCTAGACCCTCCAACTCGCAGCGTTTCTTGAACTCTTTAGCGCCGGCCAGGCTGATGAACTCGCCGGCATCAATGCGATCCGCCTGGAACAATCGCCAAGCTTTGTCATCCAGTGTGGCCTCGGCCTTCTCAAGTAAACCTCGAATGAAACGGCCCCAGTCCGTGTAAGGAAGGGACTGTAGTTCATTGCGCACTTCACGATCAAACACCAGGTATTCACGGATCGCTGCTCGCTTACCATCTGTGGTCTTGAGCAGGCGTTGAACCAGGATGACACGTAAGGCACCAGCCAAGCGTGAAGCCATACCGGCTTGCTGGTCAGGTGGATAGGTTTGAATTGCACGGTTGATCGTCTCGGCCACAGACTCCGTGTGCATGGTGGCAAAGCATAAGTGACCAGTCAGCCCAGCCTCAGTCATTGCCTCGATCGTCTCGCGGTCACGAGCTTCACCGATACCGATGATACTGGGTTTACGGCGCATGGCATTCCGAAGTGCTTTCGGGAAATCGCCAATGTCTCTACGCAGTTGCGATTGTGACGGTTGCGGTCCCAACCAGTGCGGACCACCAAGGACGTACTCGATCGGGTCCTCATAGGTAATCACTTTCCGGTCAGGCATTTCTGCCCCAGCCTTTTTGTACAGGCCAGCGAGGAATGTTGTTTTACCAGACCCGGTGGGTCCGCAAACCAGCACCAGGCCCATTTCTGCGTAGCAGCCTTGGATCAAGTCGGGCTCGATGCCCATTTGATCGATATCCGGCAGATCCGACGGAATCACCCGCATGGTGATCGAATACGCCTCATCAATACCGGCAATGCGCGCTTGAACGAAGTTGGTTCGAAAGCGTAGCGTGGTACCCCGAGCAAGCCCAAACTCTTCACCAGCTAGCTCCAAGGCACGGTCAACACCCTCATCACCTTGCTTGATCATGCTTTCAATTTCAGCGGACCAAGCCGACGCCATCAACGGTGATAGCTGCCCTTGCTTGATTGTCGTTGTTGACGCTTTCAGTTGCCGTCCATGCAGTTCGACCCAAATATAGTCGCCGCCTTGTACGAGAATGTCAGACACGCCCCGGTCCGCACACAGCTTTAGAAAGCGCATGAAATTATCGGGAGACAAGTCCCCCTCAAAATTGTACGGATCGAATATTGGACTCGTCACTTGGTCGCACCATCACCGGCCTGCCGGAGCTGCGTCTTGACCGTAGGGCGCCATTTTTTAGGATCAGTCTCGAATGTCGCTCGGCCGGTTACGCGACGCAATTTGTCGCCCAGCATCATTTGCTTACCATCACCAGTAACAGTCTGCTGGCTTTCAGCCACGCTGGTCGAGCTGATCATGTCGTTCTGCAGGAGCGAGGAGTAGAGGTGCATTCCGAGATAATCACGGGTCAAACGATTGAAATTGGCCTCTAGAATGGCATCCGCTTGTTTGTAACCATCGTCCCAACCTTTACGTACTGCTACCTCCCAGATTTCAGCCTCGTCGCTGTCTTGAGGGCGTGCTTCGAAGTCGGGCAGTTCAACACTGGCATTCAGAGGCAGGCCAACATAGAGGTAGTCACGCCAGGTAGGGGGGACACTCACGAACCGTTCCTCACGCTCAATTTTGTAGACGCGATTCGCAGTTCGGACCTGGTCTTGAGAGAACGCAGCAACGTCCCGGGCTTCTACGATCACAGGCGGAAGCGTGCCGTTCTTTGCGATCATGGGAGCGAACTTGAACATCGCATCGAGTGATGGCGATCGTGCGTTAAGACCATCAACCAGCTCACGAGCTCGAGCTGCCATACCGCCGCGGAAGCCGACAGTGTTACCCATGTCGGTCAGCAATTGATTTCGGATATCGGTGACCTTGGTGGTCGCTTTTGACTGTGGTTTCAGCAACGAATCGAGATCAGGCGGTGCCGTTTCAACGACCGGAGCGCTTGTCTGCCCGCTGGCATCAAGCTCGGGGGTTTCGCCTGCATGGACAGCAAGCGATACCATCAGAGGCAACAATGCGAAAATCCGCTTCATAGCGTACCTCCAGTTCAGGCCTGAGGCCGGTTGTAATGGAGTTCCAACTTCACAGGCGTCTGGGTCACATTGGCGCGGTAGCCAACCTGGGAGCGAATCATCAGCATCAAAGTGTCGTAGGGCACCTTGTTTACATCGATGTCGACCGGCAGCGGCATACGCACTCCCATGAACGAGAACTCAAGCCCACGATCTCGTGCCAAGGCTGCTAACAGTTCTACTGCATCGCCCTGCCACTTGAGCGACACACGCTGCTTGTCGTCCACGATGGTCGACGGTAGTCGCATCACCACGCGGCTATTGATCGCGCCCTGCTGATATAGGTCGGCCTGAGCCATCTCAATGCGTTGTGACGCTTCGAGGATCTGTTGGTCGATCAGCTGCTGGGCCGATTCGTCCGGTTTCTTCGATGCGCAACCCCCAAGTGCAAGAGCCAGGGCAACCAGTGCCAGTGGATAACGTGTGTTGGCCATTATCAAACCCTCCGTTGATTTCGTATAGATACTATAATACGGAATGAACACAAGCAAACACTATCCCCCCCGCAAGCCGCTTCTTGACCTCTGCTGTGCGTCCCGCTCGGCCTTGACCTCACGCAGCAATTTTTCGAGCTCTGGATCTGCTAGCGCACCGCTATACCGTTCATCGACCAAAGCCTCGATCAGTGAGCGCTTAAATTCGGCGCTACCTGTGATCCGCAACGGACCAGCTGTTGCCGTGTTCGGCATTGCGCGTAAGGCGCGTGTGATCAGCTCACTGTCAACCGCTTGACCAGGGAAGTTGAACTGGCCCCCAAGGTCTACAAATCCCGGATCGCCAGCGGCCCGCCGGTAAATGACAGTGCCGTTTCTCCTAACTACACCGAGCATTCCATCGATCGACTGGTACTTAGGATCGAGATCGCGGGCAAATGCGAAACCGTTAGCACCTTCAACCTTCGCTGCGCGTTTCTCGCCATATGTGAAACCTCGCAGCTGACTGATTGCCCCTGGATCACCGGTGGCTGCTTCTTGCTCAACCCATTCACGATAACTGAGCCTTTTATTAGAAGGATCATTCTTTAAATCTGCGCGCATTTTTGAAATCTTAGTTTTCAGTTCCTCTCTAGCTCTTAGTGTCTCGAACGCCAAGATACTGTAAAATGCTTTTCGATCCTTTGGATTTTTGATACGCAATTTGATATCCAGGCGCTGCTGCCTGGAGTCATCGCGTACGCGTTTGAATTGTTGCTTGACCCACTCTTTATCAATTCGGCGATATACAAATTTTGTCCGATAGGCTTCGTATCGGGCACGTAGTGCCCTGCGCAAACTAGCCCGCTCTGAGCGGCGATGCTGACGATCTTCAGGATTCCGTCGTGGACTTGCGAATATGTCGTAACTCATAAGTGCCATTAGCTCTTGTGAGACTCTACGCTCCTCATAGTCACCAAGACGCTTTTCCAAACGAGCCTTAGACAAGGCCTCGTGCATGTCGCTTGCTTTGATAGGCACCAAGCTCTGTTCTTCAAGCGAATAAATACCCATGCCGCGACCTTTGGGCTTGATCCCCAATCCATATCGCGCCAGTTCCGCGTGCAGTTTCTGCCAGGTAAGGCTTTTCTTTTTCAGAAGCGTTGCAATTGCATCGCGAGGTTCACCGCGAGAATAAGTGTGCAGACTTTCCTGGTCAAGATGACGTTCCATATCCGCAGCACGAGTAGGCTGTTTACCTTGGAATTTGGGTTTAGGCGCTGACCAGGCAATTTCAGGTGATCCCTTTTTGTCTATGACACTGTAGGGACCATTGTCATGAGTCCAACCATAGCGAAGCTCAAGCTCTCGCATTGCATAATCGAGCTTGAAATAATCTCTATCCGGGTACACCGCGTTATACGAATCGGGGTGAACCCGATTCACCGTCATGTGTAAGTGAACATTGTCCGTGTCATGATGGATAGCAAACACATACTGGTGCCCCCCCATACCGACCGCATCCATCGCATGCAGAGCGCAATCGAAAGCTTGATCATCAGTTGGTTTCTCTGATTGTGGCCAGCTCAAGATGACATGGTAAACAGGATCCTTAACACGTGAATTTTGAGCCGCTACTGCTTTCATTTCTGCCGCGGCTGTCGCCAAGCTCAAGCAGTTGTGCTGGCAGGATACACCGGAACGTGTAACTTCCCTTACTGGTGCTCCGAGGAGGAGTCCGGATTCGAGCTCGGCGATAGCATTGAGCTCATCTCCTGCATCCCTTCTTTGAGCGGCTGCAGCATGAAACGCAAGGTTGGCTCCACGGGATCTTGCTCTTGCCGCAAAGTCAGGATGATTTCTAACAGCTTGTCGGAGATGGTTTGCTGCTGCTGCAAGATGGTGCTGAGCAACGGCAAGACGGCTTTCATGTCCATCAGCGTTTACCCCTCGTTCTGTGATGGGTCCAGGCTCGTCAATGCGGACTGGAACTGGGTGTTGATCCTGTTGATATCGACGCCCATTGGAATCAAGAGCAATTCCAATACTTCGAGCACGTTCTCGGATGGCATTTTGAGTTGCAGCATCAATTCGTCCAATCTCTCGCAAACGGTCTGCTGCTCTTTCGATATGTTCTCGAGCAGACTCAAGAATTGAGTCGTCTCTTCGGGTGTGGCCTGGATTGAGCTCATCCGTTTGTGTCTCCATTTCTTCGTCACGTTCTGTCGCGTAGTCGACCAACGCCGAGAAGCTTGAGCTCCCATCGGCCCGTTTCGGTGGAACCTTCGCAAGCATTACGAACCGATCCTTTCGATAGCAGCCTTCAACGCCACCAGGATCTGTGCGTACTCTTTTGAAAGCTTCCCACCGCCTTCATTGAACAAGTGTTTCTGGAGGCCTCCGAGCCTCCGCAGTTCGTTGAGGATATGCCCCTCCACCTTTGACCTTGTGCGTCTCCCCAGCGCAGCTGCGAGCATGAATTGACCCACGCTCTGGCCGCAGTCCTTCGCCTTGTCACGGACGATTTCCTCTTCATCCTCGAAGCACCGGATAGGTGGTAGCCGACCGGTGCGACGCCTTTGCTCACTGGTACTCATAAGCAGGATCCTCAGGTTTTCCAAGGGGTCTCGGGGCGCAGCCCTGAGCAGGGTGGTAGGCATCGCAAGGGAGTGAAACGACTGCCAGCGATGCCGGTTGGACGGACGCCATTTATGGCGGGAGTACAAACCCTACCCTGTCCAAAACTGTAGACCTCATTTCGTATCAAGGCTATCGTACGGAACTTGACTACGCAAGGGATGCCCATAGAATCAGGGCATAGAGGACGTTAGGGGGAAGGCAAAATGGGATTCACCATTTCGCAAATCGAGAAGCTCATGGGCGATCTCGAAAACCTGCCAGAGGTAGAGCAACCGGACAAGCCGGTCTCAAAGCTGAAGGCAGTCGAGATGATGCAAGGATCGATAAAAGAGCTGCAATCACGCGGCTACAGCCTGGCAAAGATTTCCGAAATTTTGACAGCAGGTGGAATGCAAATTTCGGAGACAACGCTGAAAAGCTATCTCACTAGGGCGAGGGGTTCTGTGAGAGGCAAAACCCGGCGCACGCCAAAGGCTCGGGTTAAGGCTTCCAGCGAGGATCGCCAAGGTGGGAAAGAAACATCCACTCAGGCCGGCGCTAAGGCGGCTCAGGGTGTACATCAGGTAACAACCGGGGTAACACGCGAAGGGAATCCCGGTTTCCAACCGAAAACAGATACGGATGACATTTGAGGAGCAAACCTATGAAAGAAAAGTCGACTTTCCAGGTAGGTCAAATCTACGTCAGCGGTGGTGGCAAAGGCGGCGTAGGCAAAAGCTTCACTACGATAGGTTTGGTTGACACTTTGATCCAAGCTGGAAGCAAGGTATTGCTGATTGAATCGGATACCTCCAATCCAGATGTTTGGAAGATGTATAAAGACGAAATAGAGTGCAGGCTGATAGATCTGGACGACGCAAACGGCTGGATTGACCTGGTCAACGTCTGCGACGAATTCCGCGATCACGTTGTGGTAGTCAACACAGCAGCACGGAACAACAAAGGCGTAGCTGCGTACGGAGAAACGTTGAACAGCACGCTCGGTGAACTGAACCGGAAACTCATCACTCTTTGGGTGATCAACCGACAACGAGACAGCTTGGAACTGCTCAAGGAATATCGAGAGGCGCTGCCAGGATCCACTACCCATGTGATCCGAAATGCTTACTTCGGTGATGAAATCAAGTTTGAGCTTTACAACAATTCAAACATAAGGGAAAGCATCGAGGGCGCAGGCGGAAAGTCACTGATGCTGCCAGACCTGGCGGACCGGGTGAGTGATGATTTGTACAGCAAACGACTTTCGATCGGGAAAGCTTTGAAAGAATTACCAATTGGAAATCGTGCTGAACTGACCAGGTGGCGTCGCGATGTGAATAAGGTGATGGGGGAGGTTATCAATGGATGATATTGAGGTAGCTTTTGAGAAACTCTTGGGCAGGCAAGCCTCTGATAAAGAGGTGCAGGATCTCTATAGGGTTAAAAATGCATTGAACCTGCATAACAATGATTCGCTCTGGCTAATCTTAATGGCCTTGCAGTCCTACGACACGATGTATGCAAAGTACCCAGAGCTGATTGCCAGGCAGGTTGACAAACAAGTTGACAAGCATAAGTCATTGTTTGCCGAGATGGCAGACGCAGAAACAAAAAAGGCGCTCTCCACATTGTCCGTTGCTGTAAGCGAAGCTAGTCAAGCTGTTGCGCTGAAAGTTGCTGATGCCGCTCGATGGAGAGCCTGGGGGTTCGTTTTATTCGCGCTTCTTTGTTTTGCAGGCTTGTGCATGACTGTTGGGTTTGTGCTTGGCAGCGGGCAGGTTCCTTATTGGGCTCAAATTGGCTCGGCAAGGGGACCACTCTTCAATATCGTCACGATAATCCTCAACGCCCCCGTGGGGTGGCTTCTCCCCATTATTTCTGCTGGGTTACTAGGTGCAACATTCATAGAACAAAAACCTACAATAAAGTCTATCTTGTTATTTGGGCTATTGCTGGCCTTATCGTTGCTATCTCTGGTGTTTGTGCTATGACGAGTGGGCCATTATTTTTTGGCCCATTTATTCCGTATAATACACACAATACGGAATTGCGATGTATAATGAGTGTACGTCAATACGGAGGTCAATTATGGAAGCGTACTCAAACATCAAGGCCTATCGCAATGTCGGATTGGACATCAAGGGCTACAAGGAAGCCGAGACATCCAGAGGCCTAGCGTGGTCCTGCAAAGTCTATCTCCACAAAAAAATGCTTGGTCTTGTATCCAACAATGGCGATGGCGGCATGACGCGGGTTGAAATCGACTCTGCTCAGCAAACAAACTTGGTTGCGCAGTTGAAAGCGCAAGGCTACCAACTTCAATTGACCTTCCAAGGGCACGCTATGGATGAGCCAACTGAAGCGCCAGAATGGCTCGACATGGCCATCACCCAGATGATCGATGAAGTTGCCCAGCTGCGGAGATTGAAACGTCTCGGCAAGACTCATCTGATCGTCCTGCAGCATTCGAACTCACCAGAATTCTCCTTCTATAAAGCGCCTCCTAGTGACACCTCGATTGCTCGTATTCGGCGTCAGCTTGGCGCTGATTTGGCCTGCATTATGAATGCGGAAATCACCGCCCTCTAGGGCATTCGCTGCACTCATTGCTCAATCACTGAAGGATGGATCCTATGGACTTGAAAGACATGCTTAGACAGATCGATGAAGACCTGCTTGCCGAAATCTTGGAGGCCGCGCATTGCGCCCTGAACCGACCTGGTGCTGCCAAACGAGTTGCAAAAGCCATGAACACTTCGGTTGAGCGTGTTCGGACCCTGGCTTACATCTCGGCCCAGCTCAACCTGTGTCCAAGGCTTGTGCCAGACATCAGCACGGTGAAAGAAATGGAAGCATTTCAAGCGCGCTTGAGCGCTGCATAGGCTCCCTCCCCCCCGCGTTCATAAATTGGTGATAAAATACGTTATCACCAATTTCTGACATGGAGTGGTTCTGTGGACTGGTTTGACCCTCTGCGTGATTTTTTCGAACACACGCGCCGTAAATCTCAAAAATCGACCAAGCTCGAACAACCCGTTCAGTTAGTGACTGAACGGGAAAGTTCGCACCCGCTCCAATTTGGCTATCCGTCTCCGACCATTTACGCCGGCATTTACGCCGGCGCTACGCGCGTGGGTAGCATCGAATACGGTTTGAACCCGATCCTCGACCGCGTGTACGTTCACAAGATTGATGTGGACGATCAGCACCGCGCAAATGGTCATGGCCTAGCCACTTTAAAAGTGCTTCATGAACAGCACCGGGTTCCGATCGTGCCGGTTCATATCTGGGGATCTGCACTAGGCTTTTGGTCGAAGGCGAAATCCGCCTTGGCAAAGTCGGGTGGCTCCATTGCCGCTGAGATCCGTGGTGAAGATGAGATGGATGCGGAAACTCAACGGTGGGAACGATTACTGAACGCGAAGCCTGTCGATCCTGTAGATACCAGCACGCCTAATAGACGACGGCGGATGCGTTGATGAAAGACATTCTGGTAACCAGGCAGCCTGGCAAACTCACTGAAGCGCAGTACCTGGCTCTATCTGAGGTGCCAGCTGCTACCGAGTGGTTGGCCAACATTGATAATCCGCAGACCCGCCGTGCCTACAGCATCGATATCGGCGATTTCACCGCTTTCGTCGGCATTGTCCATCCGGATCAGTTCAGAGAGGTTCAACGCGCCCATGTTTTAGCTTGGCGAGCTGACCTCGAGCGCAGAGTGTTGTCTGCCGCAACCATCCGGCGAAAGCTTGCGGCGTTGACCAGCCTATTTGATCACCTGCTGGACAGTAACGCTGTGGCGGGTGGCAATCCCGTCCATGGCGTCAAGCGGCCTCCAAATGAGAGCAATGAAGGTAAGACGCCGGCGCTGGGCGACGACCAGGCCAAGGCACTGCTTGATGCTCCAGATCTGGACACCGTGAAGGGGCTTCGCGATCGAGCCCTGCTGGCGGTTCTCCTGTACCACGGCTTGCGTCGTGAGGAGGCAGCTATGTTGGATGTCGACGACCTGCAGGAACGCCGCGGCGTTCGTCATTTGAAGGTGCATGGCAAAGGTCGCAAGGTACGCTACCTGCCACTCCATCCAGTGGCTGCAGAGCGGATCCACCAGTACCTTGAAGCGGATGGGGAGCGAACCACGGGCCCATTGTTTCGCTCCGTTCGCGGGCGGACGCCAGGGGCGCGTTTGCTGGCCAACGGTATCTATTCGATCATCGGTTTTTGGGCCAAAACGGCCGGCATTGCGGTGGTTGGCCTTGGTGTGCATGGGCTGCGAGCTACTGCAGCAACCAATGCCTTGGAGCACGAGGCTGATATCGCGAAGGTCCAGACCTGGCTAGGACATTCCAATATCAGCACGACGCGGCTTTACGATCGGCGTGGCCAGCGGCCGGAGGATTCGCCGACCTACAAGGTCAAATATTGACGCGGATTATCCAGGGCATCATCAAACGCCGCGTTCGCACGTTCACGGAACAGATTGCGCCAGAAGAATGCCCATGGATTTAAAGCCAGAAACGGGCCAGTAACATACATTGCGAACGTTAGCGAGATGTCCGTAGGCAAGCCGATTTGCTTACTTACCATGCCGAGTGCGACGGTAATGCAAACAGCCTTGATTGCACCGCAAACGACATTGACCAACTGGTCCCGCCAAAGCATCCGGTCGCGTAGCGCAGCGCGCATCGCAACTTTCCTGGCTATATCGGCCGCGAGCCACCTCCGCTCCATTTCTTCGAGCTCCTTCATACTGGCAACCAGTGCGTGGCACCGTTGTAGGCATCACCCCCTGCAGCGATGAACACCTGACCGGCTGGATCCACTGCGATAGCCCCTGGCTGCTCATGCTGAGGGTCGCGCAACTCATTTTTCCAACCGTATACGGCCCCCTGCCATACCAGGACGATCCCTCCCTGATTGCATTGGTTGCTATCACGCCAGTTCTGGGCTGTCTTCTGAAGGGTGCTGATTTCTAGTTCCATGTGAACCTCCGCGAAACAATCCAGTCCAGGATTAGTCGAAATTTTTCCGATACAGCCAGTAATACCCGCCACCCAGAATCGCTGCGAGCCCTACCCACTTCACCGTGCTCGAGGCCCACCAAGCAACCGGTGGCGTCTGCCCAGGAAACGCCAGGCCGATCGCTCCCCACTCTGTCATTGCAGGCCAAAGCCCTCCCCAGATCGCCCCACCGGCCAGCGGTAGAACACCATCGCAGTGATCATTCCAATACCATCAGGCTGGGTCTCGCACCAGAGACCTGTCCCGAGTATGCCGACCGCAATCAGCACCCCAAACATCATCCAGGCGTGCGCGGCAAAGCTTACTTCCGGTAGCAGCTGCAGCACACCGTGCGTGAACGACGCAGCGACTACAGCCACCAGCGCAGTACCAACCGGTATCAACCTATCAGTTCCTACAGACATATCGATCTCCTTGAAGTGTGATCGAGGCGCCTACGCGCCTCGCTGCGGTGTACTCACTTGATGATGCGCTGGTGCAATTCGGCCAGCGATTCCGGCATAGGAATGTTGGCAATCGAAAGCATCTGAGCGGCAGTGGCTTTGGTCCCGTCGACCGTCTTTTGCATTTTGCCCAATACCACGCACCGATTCTCCCACATGCCGTCGGCCTTTGACGGTTGTAGCGCTTCGAGTGGCCTCAAGACATGCCACTTGGCCTTGCCTGGGTCAATGACCTTGGCGTTCTTCTCTTGAGGCGATAGATGCGTACCGTAGAACAGCGCTTCACGACCGAACATCCCGAGCGCCTCCAGGAAGACCGCGTGTCCGATGACGAAATTCTCACGAACGTCCGAGGCTGCGATCTTGCCGGATACCATATTGCCCCACTGCGGAATGTACTTCTCGCAACCTTCGAGGAACTCACGCACAAGATCGGCGCAGTCCATTAGCTCATCATCACTCAGGCCAGTGATGGTTTTTTCACTGAGCCCCGTGAGCAGCGTCACGAATTTTTTGAACGCAATCAGGCTCCAGAGCTTGGACGAACGCATGCCCGGAGTACCGTTCTCGAAGTCGATCTTGCGCTTGATCGCAGGCAACTGAGTGAGGAGGTTTTGGAGCCAGGTGTTGTAAGGATTGCGATGATCATATAGCGCGTTGATCGCGCTAGAAGGCTTCACCGCCTTGCTGTTGATGTCAGCAAAAATCTGTTGAGAGCGCTGCAGGCCCTGGTCAAAGTGAATCTGTACCGGCGCCGTTTCATGGCGCAGCGTCTCATCGTTGCGCAGTGCCATTTCGATAGCCAGGCGCCGGTGCTGTCCGTCGTTGATCAGCATGGTGGCGCTCATGGGAATGTGTAGCGTGCCTAGTTGCTCGATGCCTTCAAGCGCTTCAAAAGCCATAGCCTTGTCGACGCTCGCTGTGAGCGCTGGCAGTACATAGGTGTCCCGGTTGTCGAGCATGTATTCACTGATGGATTCAGCCCGTTTCTTGTTCAGCGCACGCTGAGCGCGCAATTCCGCAGGCACGGCTTCCTCTTCGTCGAAAACAAACAGGCGAGCCAGGATTGGGTATGGAATCTGGGCGAGAAAATACTCCTGCCCAGCCTGGATACCACGCACGGCTGGTACAGCAAAGCAGGGTTGGTTACGAATCTCGTCGATAGCTTTTTGAGCCTCGAACCCTCTTGCCCGCAAGTGTGCATGCTCCTGAGAGCGGATCTGTTGCTCAAGATGTTCTGCCCGAACCTCTTCTTCGTACCACTCTTTGAGCTCCTCCAAAGTGATACCTAAATGCTGCAGGTGATATCCAGCGTCGTCAGCCATTACGTTGCGCTTACCGGTGAGCTCATCGGACAAGATTGCTCGCATCAGTCGCTTGCCATACTCACGGCGCTCATTCAGCTCATGTTGATTCAACAGGTCTTCGCGCAAATCCCCCTTCTTCACCAGGCTCTCGGAGTGAACCGCCACAAAAAGGCCGTACTCGCCTTTGCGCTTGTTGGCTTTGTCCGCGGCATTACGAGCCGCTGTGCCGTCCCTGTGAATCGAAACAACCTCCCCCGGTACAAACCGCTGTGTCTCAAGGGAGCACGCTTCTTTGGCGATCACTGCATCGAACATTCCAGCCTCCGATTACCTGGTGAGAATGGAGAAAGAATAATATACGTACGTACGTATGCACACATTTTTTTGCGAGGGCTAGGTCGCGGCGATAAGGCTAAAACATATATGTGTTAGGGTATATTTCTCCCACTGCGCTACCGTGCGCTTCTTCAAGCACTTCAAACGGTCACATCCAGCCTGGAAGCGGCGATGCCCAAATACTCCAAGATCGAACCCTACGATTGGCTTCTTGGCCAATGCTACGACCGCATTGTGGCCTACCTGGCGGGCACGACTACGAATGCAGTCCAGATCCGTCGGACCAACAAAGGCATTCCACCATTTTCGGACGACAAAGCGATCAGCAAGCCTTATGACCCGCTCTTAGGCACTATGTCGGACGTAGCCCTGGCAAAAATATTTTGCGTCAGTGCGTACGAAATTGGCCGCCGGCGACGGCTATTGCAGGTGGATATTTACGAACCACGCCAAGGGCAAAAACTGGAAGATTTTGATCATCTTCTCCCAACCACAAGTAACGCGGAGATTGCACGCCGCGCCGGCTGCTCCAGACAAGCTGTCGCCCAGCGCCGCAAGAGACTGAATTGTGCGAAGCCTGTCCTCCCCTAGCGAGACGGTTGCCTGTTTATGGCCTAAAACATATATGTTTTAGGGAATCTAACACATCTATGCATTAGGCCCCTGAATTGCCCTGGAGCTCTTTAACTGCTGCCTCGACTCGGTCACCATACTCTTCCTTGTGGCGCTCACGGATCACCGACATCTCGTAGATGAGCAAACTCACCTGCGGAGACAGCTGCGCTTCAATACTGGCCATGTCTTCCTGGACCACGCCAGATTTTTGCGCTGCAGTACGGCCAGGCGTGCCAAAGAATGTTAGCGCCTTTCGGAAATCTACCCCACGGCCGATCAGCCGTTCACACACATGCTCAGCAACCGTTGGGGTTATATCTAAGCCCGCATCACGAGCAATCACCAGCTCGGAAAACACTAACCCTCGCTTGCACCGCTTGTGCGCTGCAGCAACTCGTGCGCCGCATCGACCAGCCATAGACCTGGGATCCCCTACCCCAAGCGTCAGCATGTTCATGAACGCATCAAGGAGCTCGGCATACGCGGCCTCTATCTCCTCTTCATAGATCTGTAACAGCCTTTCTTTTTCGAGAAATTGCATAGCTTTGCCTTGGCTAAAACATATATCTGTTAGGGCACTATAGGCGGAAATCTCTGGAACTGTCAGCTACAGGAGACGCCATTTGTCTAACCGACGCTAGTCGTGCAGCGACTGCTGCATTACTGTATATGCAAACAGTATCAAATCGGTGCCACCATGAATGTCGTATCTCTTCAGCCCCTTCGAGACTCAAGCCAGCTCATTTCGGTTCTCGCCGGAACGGCTGCAGGCGGCTTTCCAAGCCCTGCAGCTGATTACTACGAGCCGCCGATCTCCCTGGATGAGTTGCTGAATATTCGGGCGCCGCACGTATGGATTGTGCGTGTCCAGGGCGAAAGCATGCGTGACGCGGGAATCTACGACGGCGGTATCTTAATTGTAGACCGATCGATCGCGGCGAGAACCGGCCAGATCGTTCTGGCCTACGTGGATAACCAACCGCTGGTGAAACGGTTGGCCAAGGCCCCCGATGATCGTTGGCTACTGGAATCGGCCCACCCCAACTATAAGACCATCACCCCTGATCAATACGGCTCGATTGATGTGTTTGGGGTCGTAACCTGGGACCTGACCAAGCATGTCTGCTGACAGCTCCAGACCTATCTTCGCCCTGGTGGACGTCAACTCGTTCTACTGCAGCTGTGAGCGCATTTTTAGGCCCGAGCTGCGGCAGCGCCCCGTTGTCGTCTTAAGCAACTCGGATCTGAGGGGTGGTAACCG
>NZ_JAEILC010000025.1:0-39988 GCF_016307435.1 Pseudomonas sp. S4_EA_1b
ATCGCTGCCTTGATCAAATCGACAGGTGGTTATGCGCGATTGATGATTTGCTCAAATACAGCCAGCGTGCTGTAGATTTTCTCTCATACCCCCCCTTTCTTTTTTACAAAGAAAATCAATAATTTAGATGAAATAAGGGGATCGGTATAAGCAATGGCATGGCGGTTGCTAGCTATACGAGACTTAAAATAAAAATAGTGGTGACCCTTCAATGTTGTATTTTCTCAACTCTGTTCAGATTGGTTGCTTTCGCCATGTATATCCTCAAAGCGGGCCAGCCGTAGCCGTTACGCCTGGAGTCTGTGACGCTGGCCTAGTGCTTTCTGAGGGCGAGCCCAAGCAGGCTAGCCCGACCACCAATTTTGGTGAGGCCAAGGTCATTGGCGTGCGTGCGACTTTGCGCACCATTTTCGTCGCAGTTATCGGCTTCATCTCTCGTGATAGGGGTTATAGATGCCAGTCCAACGGTGCGGCTGCATCAATCTTCAATCTCATCGCTAACCTCAACCGACTATATGCCCAGGTCTGCAACGATATATCCAGCCTGTCGCGCATTCGCTCGAGCCTTAGTCATCTACCGCAGTCACAGCTGCAGCGACATTACTAACTAGTCGTGTCGATCTCGGAAGCTGTGCGTTTGTTGCCGAGAACTTGGCTGCATGTGATGCATTAAGTGATTTGATATCGCCGTCCTTGCTACCTATAACATTTGACGTCTACATAGGTGATTCAATGCTCGCGATAAGGAAAACTAAAGCAGGGCCAGGAGGGCTATCTGTCGATGATGTGGCCGCCCCTAAAGAGGCCCACAGTACTGACGTGCTGGTGAAAGTTGAAGCGGCCGGTATCTGTGGTACTGACTTGTTGATCTATAAATGGGGCGAGTTCGCCAAAAGAATGAAACTCCCCACTATCTTGGGTCATGAAGTTAGCGGGGTGATTGAACAGGTCGGATCTGACGTTAAAGGTCTAAGGCCTGGGATGCGCGTCAGTCTGGAGAGTCATCTCCCTTGTGGAACGTGCTACACGTGTCGACGCGGTTGGGCGCATGTTTGTCCTAAGACGCGGTATCCGGGGGTCGACTTTGATGGAGGCTTCGCGTCTTTCGTTGTGGTTCCGGAAAGCGTGTGTTGGCCGGTGCCGTGCGGAATTCCTCCGCTCCAGGCGGCAATGATGGAGCCGTTCGGGCTTGCGGTGCATGCAAGTCTGGAGGGTTCTGGGGTTTCGGGATTGAATGTTCTTGTTTCTGGTTGCGGTCCGATCGGACTTATGAACATTGCAGCCGCCAAAGCACTGGGAGCAAGCAAGGTCATTGCAACGGACATTCATCCTCTGCGCCTCACTGCAGCAGCCAAAATGGGGGCGGATGAATGCATTAATGCAACTGAAGAGAGCGTTTATAAGACTGTGCGTTCGCTGCTCGGTGAGAGGGGAGTAGATGTTGCAATTGACTATTCTGGGCAAGCAGCGGCGTTAAAGGAGCTTATTCAATCCATCACCCATGGTGGTGAGTTGCGACTGATGGGCGTCCCGTCACATGATATTTTGCTCAACTTAGAGGAGTGGCTTTTCAAAGGCCTTATTGTACGTGGCCTGCATGGCAGGCGTCTGTATGAAACATGGGAGCGTTCAACTAGCTTATTGGTTACAGGGCGTGTTGATTTGTCTTCGCTCGTATCGCATCGATTGCCACTATCGGCGGCAGAGGATGCGTTCGAAATGGCCCTAAATGGTCAGTCCTTGAAAATCCTGTTTGAGCCCAATGGCTCATGTATCTAATTTATAACTTTGAAGTTAAGGAGGCATAATTATGCGGGAAACAAAAGAGCAGCCTATCTGGTACGGGAAGGTGTTTAGTTCTAATTGGGTAGAGGCGCGGGGAGGTGTTGCCAATGTTGTCGATCCGTCCAATGGAGACATTCTTGGCATTACGGGTGTTGCTAACGGCGAAGATGTCGATGCTGCTGTGAACGCAGCTAAGAGAGCGCAAAAGGAATGGGCCGCAATACCATTTAGTGAAAGAGCCGCCATTGTCCGCAAGGCTGCCGAAAAACTAAAGGAGCGCGAGTATGAATTCGCCGATTGGAACGTACGGGAATGCGGCGCAATTCGTCCGAAGGGCTTATGGGAGGCCGGAATTGCGTATGAGCAAATGCATCAAGCTGCGGGTCTAGCTTCTTTGCCTAACGGTACATTGTTTCCATCGGCAGTTCCAGGGCGCATGAATCTTTGTCAGCGCGTTCCAGTTGGCGTGGTCGGCGTAATTGCACCTTGGAATTTCCCGTTGTTTCTAGCAATGCGTTCGGTAGCACCAGCCTTAGCGTTGGGTAATGCGGTGATCTTAAAGCCCGACCTTCAGACTGCTGTCACCGGGGGGGCGCTCATTGCCGAAATCTTTTCCGACGCTGGCATGCCGGACGGTGTTCTTCACGTTCTTCCTGGTGGAGCGGACGTAGGAGAGTCAATGGTTGCGAACTCCGGAATTAACATGATTTCTTTTACCGGGTCCACACAGGTGGGCCGGTTGATCGGAGAGAAATGCGGGAGAATGCTGAAAAAGGTTGCGCTTGAACTGGGTGGTAATAATGTCCACATCGTGTTGCCTGACGCCGATTTAGAAGGGGCTGTCAGCTGCGCTGCTTGGGGTACGTTTTTGCATCAGGGCCAAGTGTGCATGGCCGCCGGACGTCATTTAGTACATAGGGACGTTGCTCAGCAATATGCAGAGAAACTGGCGCTACGTGCCAAGAACTTAGTGGTGGGGGATCCAAACTCGGATCAAGTGCATCTCGGCCCGCTTATCAATGAGAAACAGGTAGTTCGCGTCCACGCGCTCGTTGAATCTGCGCAAAGGGCCGGTGCTCAGGTTTTGGCGGGAGGTACGTATCAAGATCGCTACTACCAAGCTACCGTAATCATGGATGTGAAGCCGGAGATGGAGGTTTTCAAATCTGAAATTTTCGGCCCGGTGGCTCCGATCACTGTATTTGACAGTATTGAAGAGGCGATTGAATTGGCAAACTGTTCGGAGTATGGGTTGGCCGCATCTATCCATACTAGGGCGTTGGCGACTGGTCTAGACATCGCAAAGCGTCTAAATACCGGTATGGTCCATATTAATGACCAGCCAATTAACTGTGAGCCGCATGTTCCCTTCGGAGGAATGGGTGCCTCGGGTAGCGGAGGCCGGTTTGGCGGACCTGCAAGTATTGAAGAATTTACTCAATCTCAATGGATTAGTATGGTTGAGAAGCCAGCTAATTACCCATTTTGAGTCGACAATAATAAAGTAGGAGGATATATGGACACGCTTCGTTATTACCTGATTCCTGTTGTTACTGCTTGCGGGCTGATCGGATTTTACTATGGTGGCTATTGGGTTTGGCTTGGGGCGGCAACATTCCCTGCACTGATGGTGCTTGATGTCATTTTACCGAAGGATTTTTCGGCCAGAAAGGTAAGTCCCTTTTTCGCAGACCTTACCCAGTATTTGCAGTTACCATTAATGATCGGTCTATATGGGCTCCTTGTCTTCGGAGTTGAAAACGGGCGTATCGAACTTAGTGAGCCGTTACAAGTGGCAGGGTGCATTCTTTCTTTGGCTTGGCTTAGTGGTGTGCCAACTCTTCCGGTTTCGCATGAGTTGATGCATCGTCGCCACTGGTTGCCTCGGAAAATGGCGCAGCTATTGGCTATGTTTTATGGTGATCCGAACCGAGACATTGCCCATGTCAACACGCATCACCTTTACTTAGATACGCCTCTCGATAGCGATACTCCGTACCGTGGTCAGACAATTTACAGTTTCGTGATCAGTGCGACAGTTGGTTCCGTCAAAGATGCGATAAAGATTGAGGCTGAAACTTTACGTAGAAAAGGACAGTCACCGTGGAATTTGTCCAACAAAACATATCAATATGTCGCACTTCTGCTCGCTCTGCCTGGCTTGGTTTCTTATCTGGGCGGGCCAGCATTAGGGTTGGTTACGATTGCTTCGATGATTATTGCGAAAGGGATAGTCGAGGGTTTTAATTACTTTCAGCACTATGGTTTAGTACGCGATTTAGATCAGCCTATCCTCCTGCACCACGCGTGGAATCATATGGGAACAATTGTGCGCCCGCTGGGTTGCGAAATTACTAACCATATCAATCATCATATTGACGGCTATACACGGTTCTATGAGTTGCGTCCGGAAAAAGAAGCCCCGCAGATGCCTTCGCTCTTTGTGTGTTTCCTTCTAGGGCTTATTCCGCCTCTTTGGTTCGCTCTCATTGCAAAACCAAAGTTGAGAGACTGGGACCAGCGGTACGCAACTCCAGGTGAGCGCGAACTGGCTATGGCTGCAAATAAAAAAGCGGGATGGCCACTGTGGTGTGAAAGTGAACTGGGTCGGGTGGCTAGCATTTGATAATACAGGCAGTCTAAACCGTTTCGACTGAGACCGTAGATAAGCGAAGAGCGAACGAACTCTACGGTCTCTTTTTGAAAAAAACGTTCCAAATGGGACAAAGTTTCCGTTTTTTCTAATTAACGGGCGTCTAACTGAGCGATGGGTTTATGAATGAGTTTTTTAAGAAAATCTCTGGTTTATTTGTGCCGCCTCCGGAATCTACCGTTTCAGTCAGAGGGCAGGGGTTTCAGTTTAAGGTGCCACGCGGGCAAACCATTCTGGAAAGCGCTCTGCATCAAGGAATTGCCTTTCCGCATGATTGCAAAGTCGGATCTTGTGGGACATGTAAATATAAACTGATATCTGGCAGGGTCAATGAGTTGACCTCTTCTGCTATGGGTCTGAGTGGCGATCTGTATCAGTCCGGCTATCGTTTGGGTTGTCAATGCATACCAAAAGAAGATCTCGAGATAGAGCTAGACACAGTGCTCGGGCAGGCGTTAGTTCCAATAGAAACGAGTGCCTTGATTAGTAAGCAGAAACGGCTGGCGCACGATATAGTCGAGATGGAAGTAGTGCCCGATAAGCAGATAGCCTTCTACCCCGGCCAGTATGCAGATGTAGAATGTGCAGAATGCTCTGCTGTAAGGAGTTATTCTTTTTCCGCTCCGCCCCAACCTGACGGCTCCCTGAGCTTCCATGTTCGCCTTGTCCCAGGTGGAGTTTTCAGTGGTTGGCTATTTGGTGGCGATCGTACAGGAGCGACACTAACCCTGCGAGCGCCTTATGGACAGTTCGGGCTCCATGAGAGCAATGCCACGATGGTCTGCGTAGCCGGCGGAACGGGGCTTGCTCCAATTAAATGTGTTTTGCAGAGCATGACCCAGGCCCAGCGAGAGCGTGATGTGTTGTTGTTCTTTGGAGCTCGTCAACAACGTGACCTATATTGCCTCGACGAAATAGAAGCGCTGCAACTCGATTGGGGTGGGCGCTTCGAGCTTATTCCAGTTTTGTCCGAAGAGTCTTCTACGTCGTCATGGAAAGGGAAACGTGGCATGGTAACCGAGTATTTTAAGGAGTACCTCACTGGGCAGCCTTATGAAGGATACCTTTGCGGGCCGCCCCCTATGGTGGACGCTGCCGAGACCGAGCTCGTTCGACTTGGTGTTGCGCGGGAATTAGTGTTTGCGGACCGTTTTTATAATAGACCTCTTAGCTAGCAGTAGCAGTAGCAGAAGTTTACAACTTTAACTGTGGTTCGATGCATAGTCGAGTTTACGGGTATCCAAGCTAATCAGTGAATTTATGATTGGAATCGTCTTGCGAGATAAATAGGTTGTGGTCCAAAAGGTTGGTAAATATCGGTTTATAACTTTAGTCTGGAATAAAGAAGGAGATGGAAATGGAAATCAAAGCGGCAATAGTTCGCCAAAAAAATGGCCCTTTCTTACTTGAGCATGTAGCTCTTAATGAGCCAGCTGAAGATCAGGTTCTCGTTAGATTGGTTGCAACCGGGCTGTGTCATACGGATCTGGTTTGTCGCGATCAGCACTATCCGGTTCCACTACCGATGGTATTTGGGCATGAAGGGGCTGGTGTGGTTGAGCGGGTTGGGTCCGCGGTCAAAAAGGTTCAGCCGGGCGATCATGTTGTTTTGACATTTTATACCTGCGGGAGCTGTGATGCTTGTCTTTCCGGAGACCCTACCAGTTGTGCAAACTCATTTGGCCCTAACTTTATGGGGCGCTCGGTAACCGGGGAGTGCACCATCCACGATCACCAAGGGGCAGAGGTGGGAGCAAGCTTTTTTGGGCAGTCCTCCTTTGCGACATATGCGCTATCTTATGAACGCAACACTGTGAAGGTTACAAAAGACGTACCGCTTGAGTTGCTTGGGCCTCTTGGTTGTGGCATTCAAACTGGCGCAGGGTCTGTTCTGAATGCGCTTAATCCGCCAGCGGGTTCTGCTATCGCAATTTTTGGTGCTGGGGCAGTTGGTCTTTCGGCCGTGATGGCTGCCGTTGTAGCAGGTTGTACCACCATCATCGCTGTCGACGTTAAGGAAAACCGGCTGGAACTAGCCAGTGAACTTGGGGCGACGCACATTATTAACCCGGCCGCTAACGATCCCATTGAGGCGATCAAAGAGATATTCGCTGACGGTGTTCCGTATGTATTGGAGACTAGCGGTTTGCCCGCCGTGCTTACGCAGGCGATCCACAGCTCTGCTATAGGCGGTGAGATCGGTATTGTAGGTGCGCCACCTATGGGGGCCACAGTTCCCGTTGACATTAACTTCCTGCTATTCAATCGTAAGCTTCGTGGAATCGTTGAGGGTCAGTCGATCTCGGATATTTTCATTCCCAGGCTGGTGGAGCTTTATCGCCAGGGGAAGTTTCCGTTTGACAAGCTGATTAAGTTTTATCCTTTTGATGAAATCAATCGAGCCGCCGAAGATTCGGAAAAAGGCGTGACGCTTAAGCCGGTACTCCGGATTGGTTGACGCGTGCTGGTAGAAATGCGCGGCCCGTGCGGAACTTTTCCAACGTTGCGTAGAGAATGTGTTGTTCGATGTTGTTTTCCCCATATAAAAACGTTAATAAACGGTGAAGCATATGAAAATAAAAAATTTACCCAATAAGGTAATTAGTGGTGTGATCTTGGGTATCGCATCAAGCCATGCGATAGCGACGGAAGGTTTGTTCTTGGAGGGCTTTGGAGCAATTTCTAGGAGCATGGGTGGAACGGCTGTTGCGCATTATGTCGGGCCCGCGTCGATGATGGTCAACCCAGCGACCATGGATTTATCTGATTCTGCCGGCGAACTGTTGCTCGGATTCGATCTTATCACTACAGACATTGGCGCCACTAACCTGGAGACCGGGGAGCATGTGTCGTCGAGTGACCATTCGAACAACAGAGGACCCTATGTTGCCCCCCAGTTTGCTTATATCCACAAGGTTTCCAACTGGACCTTCGGTGCGGGCGTGTTTGCACAAGCCGGTGTAGGGGTGGAATATGGGGATGACAGTTTTTTGTCGCGCGGTGATGTTGGTGGAAAGGGTTATGCTGCCGGGGCGGATACCGGTCTTGAAAATGCGAGCCGTTTGGTTATCCTTGATATACCTTTTGCTGCGAGCTTTAAAGTTAACGATCGCCTGACCATTGGCGGTTCACTTGATGCCAAGTGGACTGTCTTGAATCTTGATTATTTACTTGGAATGAACCAGCTAGGTAGTCTAGCGGGGGATGGGCGAGCGTCCGGCTCCTTAATGGGGGTGATTGGAACCTTGCCCGACCCACGGGGTGTCCATTTGAGCGTTAGCAAAAACAAAGAGTTTTCGAGTGGCGTTGATGGGTGGGGGTATTCGGGCAGATTAGGGTTATTGTACAAGGTGGCCCCCACAACGAATGTGGGTGTCTCCTACATGTTCAAAAGTCACATGAACGACTTGAAAGGGAAGGGGACTGTTACAGCGGTGGACGGTATTGCCGGTAATGTGCCTATCGAAGGCGAGGTTCGGGTTTTGGACTTCAATACGCCAGCCAAGCTTGATGTGGGTATCAGCCATCAGGTCACTGATAAATGGTTGATCGCTTTTGATGTTTCTCGCGTTTTCTGGAAGGATGCTTTGAAGGACATTAAATTGGGGTTCGCCAGTGGGATGGGCGATGTTGACTTAAAGCTGCCGCAGGATGCCAAGGATTCAACGATCATGGCGATTGGCACGTCGTATGCGGCAACCCCGCGTTTAACCCTGCGAGCAGGATACCGTCATACCACGCAGCCATTCAATGACGAAGGGCTGCTGGCGCTGATTCCAGCAGTGCTACAGGATCATGCCTCTTTAGGATTTAGTTATCAGTTATCCAAATCAGGCAGATTCGATGCTGCCTACTCGCACGCCTTCAAGGAAAGTATGACCAACCGGTCGGCTTACAACACCTCATCACCCGTGAAATCGTCCATGGCGCAAGATAATTTCGTCCTGGCCTATAATTATTCATTCTGATTAAATCGCTATCGTGAGCCTCTGAAGTTCGAACTAATCAATTTGAGCCGCTATCTTTGTTGGCTCAATCTTCGGGTTCAATAGCTATCTGGTTAACTAGCCTGGTAGGCATGAGTGGCTACTGAGATGTGCATTGTAGGTCAGGTTGTGGCGATAAGTCTTGATGCTGGCTTAAGATCATAACATTGGCAAGGAGGCGGACTGAAAGTTGCACTTGCGTATTCGTTAGCGATACTTCTTGACCGTCTTTGTGCGAGCAAGTAAGTCAATGTGCTATCGATGGAATGAGCTTACTGGAAGACCGCTGGTTTTCGTCGTTGCTATATTCTAGCAATGCCACATTATTGGGGGCGGCGAGTGGCGGCCGTCATTCTATAAAGACACCAAATTGAGGAGCAACTGATGGAGCTTGTGAAGTGGATATTCTGGTGGATGGTAGCGGCTGCTTCGGGCGGGTTGCTTTTAGCCCTGCTGACGGCTATAAAGGTGCGTTACCCTTCGTGGTTGAGGTTGGCGCACGGTGGGCTCGCCTTCGCGGGACTCGTGACGCTGGTCTATGCGTTGTTTAGCGGCGGGCCCGATGCTTCGATTCCGCAGGCCGCTTTCTGGGCGCTGGGCCTGCTGGTAGCAGCCTTTCTGGGAGGGGCGTTGTTTTTTGGGGTGCTGTTCCGTAACGCCAAGCCTTGGTGGGCGATCATCGGGCACGGCGGCTTGGCGTTGGCGGGCGTTGTCGTGCTATTTATGGCCGCCTATTAAGGCGCGAGGGTGCCTTGCACCTGCACCGTCTGTTTGGTGGCGCGGATTATAGCTGCACAACAGTTCCGATAGTGTGGACGTGGGCGCATCAGTTTTTTTGGGGGTATAAAGAGCCGACTCAGGTGGGGGACCAGTAAGCGCACCTCATGAATTAACCCGGCTTATTCATGAGGCCGACCTGAAAACGAAGATAGCGGATGGTATTCTCTCGGAAATTCAGTGTGTTCCGCCAAGAACATGAACCAAGACAGCCATCCGCTATGGGGGAAAGCTTTCCGCCTGGACGCCCTCCTGAAACGGCGCTGTTCGTGTCGAGCTGAGCGGCCAGCGCACCACCAGCGACAGCGGTGCTCTGTAAGCCCCTAGCTCAGGGTCGGCTGTCTCAAGCCACGCTGTCGCGGCTGCTGACCTGCATGGGGCGAAATGACAACATCGATGCTGTGCATGAAGACCTGCTGCTGTTGGTGGTCTGGCGTCTGACCTCGCTGAAGCATGGCCAACGCCCCGAGCAGCTGACGCTGGACATCGACGGCGTGCCGATCGATGTCCACGGCCACTAGGGTGGCTCGGCGTTTCATGGGCTTTACAGCGCACGGATTTACTCACCGCTGGTGGCTTCGCTGGCCGAAACGGGCGACATGGTGGGTGGCCTGCTGCGCAGCCACATCGGCCTGCAGAAGCTGGCGGCACCGCACCTGAAGCGGCCACCGGGCCGTCAACCCGAGCAGCCTCGGGAGTGGTGCCACGACCTTGAGTACCAGGCTGGTTCCTGGCCGACGCCACGGCGCGTGGTGCTGGTGCTGGTGGTGCAGGAACGCCCCGATGACCTGTTGGTGCATGCCTTCTTCCTGGTCACCAACCTCGGCAAGTTCGACTGGCCATCGGAGAAGATCCTGGCGCTCTCCGCAAGCGAGGCAGCGCCGAGGCGTACATGGGCAAGGTCAAGTCGGCGCTCGCCGCACACCTCTCATCGACTGATCGCGGCGCCTCCACTGTCTAGGACGCGATGGCCCGCAACGAGGTGAGCCTGCTGCTCAGCCTCTACGCCGGAGCTGTGGCGCCCACCAAGAGCGCTGCAGAAAAGTTTAAGTTGTGTATGCCATCGAGACGGCAGGAGGGGTCTGGCGAATAGCACGGCGCAACTGGTGACACTATTCGCGCTGTCGAATCGGTGGATGGCACGCCCGCATTTACTGACGAACGCAGGAGAGGTGCGCCTGTAGTGAGGGGAATGGCTACCGCGAGTTGCTCGCGGCGGCTGATTGATTTGCCGCTTTTAAGTATCCGCTCCATGAACCCCACATTCAAAGCCGCCATCTGATGCCCGAAGCTATGCTCCCGATTTCTCTACCTGTGGCAAATAATTAGCCCACTTCCTATTTTGCTGGCACAAGAATGGCGAAGCCTCGCTATTTCAGTGGCATAAAAATGCCAAAGTTTGGCTATTTCAATGGCACAAAAATGCCAAGGCCAGATATTTGAGGTGGGACAAAAAATCGGCCCTCTTTCTGTGGCATATAAATGCCACTTTAGTGCCACTTAAATGTAGAGATCCGCCCTATCTGTCTTCATGTGAGCCATTTTGGCCCTGTACCAGGGGTAGGACAATTTTTGTACCGGGGTTAGGATTCTCTATTTTTACAGGGCTTGGGAGGCCCTAAAACGTCCCGAGTCTATTACGTGTTTGGTGGGTTTGGCGGTACACCAAAGGAAGGCAAAAGGTCCTAGCGTACGATACGATCCATACACCCCACGATAGAGTTCATGTTTAACGTATTATCTCTGGCGAGCAGTTCCACGGCAGCATTGCTTCATAGTCCGTCACCGACTGCGCATGGGGTAACTGCTCCAGTACGTGGCGTAACCACGTATAAGGTTCTTGGCCGTTGACCTTGGCAGTCTCGACCAAGCTGTAGATCTGCGCACTGGCGGTGGCGCCTTTGGGCGTATCGCTGAACAGCCACGCCTTGCGACCGATCACAAACGGCTTTATTGCGCGCTCTGCCGCGTTGTTGTCAATCGGTAAAAAGCCAGCCTCCACGTAGCGCTCCAGCCGGCTCCAGTTGCTGGCCAGATAATTAACGGCCTTACCCAGCACACTTTGGGGCGTGACTTGGGGCTGCGCTTTATCCAACCAGCTTTTCAACTGGGATAGGATCGGCAGGCTCTTTTCCTGACGATTAATAAAACGTTGTTCATCGCTGACATCCTTGAGTTCGCGCTCAATGCCGTACAGCTTGTTGATCATCGTCAGCGCGATATCGGCACGTCCCGTCTTGCCCTTGGGTTGTACTTTTTGCGCGTCGACGAACTTGCGCCGGGCATGGGCCATGCACGCCAAACGTTCCACGCCCGGTTGCAACGCCAACGCGTTGTATCCCGCGTAATCGTCGGTCATGACATAGCCGCGATAACTTTCCAGCAGGCGCAACGGCACGTCCTGCGCACGGCTGGAGGTGTAGTCGAACAGCACGACTTTTCGATCCGGAGGCCCGCTGGCTTGCACCCACATCCAGGATTGGCTGGTCGGGTCTCGATCCGGTTCTTTCAGTACCTGAACGCGGGTTTCATCGCAGTGGATAACCGGGCTTTCCAGCAACCGATCGCGCATCAAATTCAGCAGCGGTTGTAAGTGCTCGCCGCACTGGATAATCCAGCGGGCGAGGGTCTGACGCGGGATTTCTATGCCATGTCGACTCAGTACCGTTTCGAAACGATGCAGCGGCAAGCCATCGACATACTTGGTGGTCAACAGCATGGCCAGCACGCTCGGACTGGCCATGCTCTTTTCGATCAACTGAGCAGGTTTGTCAGCGGTGACCGGAGCCGTTTCACAACCGCGACAGCCGTAGACTTTGCGGATGTGTTTGATGACCCGGATCTGCATCGGCACGATATCCAACTGCTCGCTGGTTTCTTCGTTGATGACATGCTTGCGGCAACCGCAGGCGCAGGTCAGTTCGCACTCGGGCAGTTCGTGGATGACTTCGATACGCGGCAGATCAGCCGACAGTGGCTTGCGTTTGCCACGGCGCTTAGTCGGAGCAACGACTTCTTCTTCGGCGTCATCGACGACTGGCATCGGCTCGCTTTCGGGTTCGTTGAACAAGGCCAATTGCGGGGTGTTGGGTTCAATCGTTTGCTCGGATTTACGACCAAATATACGGTCACGCAACAATTTGATCTGTTCTTTCAGATCAATGATATGAGTCTCGTAAGCCTCTTTGACTTCCTGATCACGTGCGCGCGCTTCGTACGTATCAAGCAGCATCTGCTTGAGAAGCACTGGGTCATCAGGAAGGTTGTCGGGCATGGATGGCATGCCCCGGATTATACCTGTCAGGCGACAAATCTTGGAGTCAAAACCTGATGTGGACGGTTGCGCCACAGGTCAAAACCGTCAAGCAACCAGTTCAACTCCTGGACGCTAAGCACAATGACTTTGTCGGAGGCCTCAGGCGATGTTTTAAATCGCTCGGATTCCAGGCGCTTGAGCCAAAGGCAGAAGCCGTTGCGCTCCCAGTAGAGAATTTTCACCCGGTTACGGTGGCGATTCAGAAAAACAAAAAGCACCGGGTCGAACACAGCAACTTTGATATCCAGTTCGACCAGAGCAGCCAGCCCGTCGATGGATTTTCGGAAGTCCACGGGCTTGGGGTAGAGGTACACCTTTTCGACTTTGGCGTCGGGTCGCATCATGAGCTGTCGGCTCCAGAAAAGAATCGGGAGCACAGCATTGCGGATCAACAGTTGGCTTTGAATGTGGGGTTCATGGAGCGGATACGCTTTTAAAATCAGCGGAGGCTGAAGTCAGCCAGAAATGCATGGCTACTTCAGAGGATCTTTAGCACCGCTGCCTAGTAGCCTGTCGGACTTGAGTTCACGAGAGGGGCATCAGGAGCGAAGGCGAAGCCATTCGTCCGCTGCCGGCAGCGACGTGCCTACGAGATCCAGCGGTCGAGCAGGCTAGCGGCGTCATCCGGTGCGGGGCGTGCTTGATAGCGTTGGCGCAATGCCTCTTTCAGGCGCAAGGCACGCGCTGTCTTCAGGCCGCTGCGCTGCAGCCAATGCATGCTGTCGATCTGTTTGCGATACCAGTGCGCCGCGCGCTTGAGCAACGCCCAACGACTGCCTTTTAGCTCCGGCGCGAGCTTCACTTCCGCACGCCGAACCTGGTCGAGCGCCCGACTGGCCAGCGCCACCACATGAAATGGATCGAAGGCGAGGCGCGCCTGCGGATGCTGCTTGGCCGCGCCCGCCTGGAAGGCCCTGGGCAGTCGATACCAATGTCGGTGATCGCGTCGGGCTCGCCACCATACGCACGCAGATCGGCTGCGAACGTCGCAAAGGTCTGGGCATCCCGGCCCGGCGTGGCGAACAGCAAGCGCCGCGCATCGGTATTATGGAACAACGTCACGTAGAGCGCTGGCCGCGACGGGGGTTAGTCTCGTCCACACACGGCCGCCGCGCCGCGCTGAAGTTCACTGCGTGCACCCCACCCACGGCGGTGGGCATCGATGAGACGCGAAACTGGAAGAAGTGCAGGTGCTGCCAACGGCGCTCGCCCCGGTCGTGGATTGGCTGCTCCGGCGCAGGGCACGCCGGACACGGCAAGCGCTAGCTTGGCACTCTACGAAGTAGATCACGTGAATCCGGTTCGCAGCCCGTTCCGATTGTTTGCGGCAGATTCCAGCCGACCACCGCAGCATCTCACCATCCAGACGACTGCGGAACGGCGTGATGATACCCCTTGGCAACCCGCTGCCCCCTTGCCGCCGTGTGCCGGCCTTGGCCTTGGCGCTGATCATCGCGCTGGCCGGCGCATCGCCCGCATCGGCCGGCGATGCTGCCGCTGAACACGAGCAACTGGCCGCGCTCGCCCGCCAACTCGACCTGATCGACCGCCTGGCCGAGCACGCCGCCAGTACCACGCCGCAGGCGCGCGCCCGCTACCACTTCGACTACGCCCGGCTGCGTGCCGACCTGACGCGCGTGCGTACCGGCGTGCAGGACTACCTCGTGCCCCAGCGCGCCCAGCCGCGCGATCCCGTCCCGCTGGCCGGCGATTACGTCCGCCGTGAGCGCGCCGACGACGAGGAGCCGTCGCCATGACGCCCTCTGCCGATCAGGTCGCCGCCTTCCAGGCCAACGGCGGCTTTGCGCCTTCGGCCGTCTCTGCCGTGGTGCTGGGCTTCGTGTTCGCCGTGTTGCTGCTGTGGGGCGTGTGGGCCATGCGCACCGCCTACGTCGGCTGGGCCGAGCACCGCATCACTGAACGTCAGTTCCTCGCCGTCGTCTTGCGCTTCGTGGCGATGTACCTGGTGCTGACCTTCTTCCTCCTCTCCTGACCGTCACGAAAGGCCATACGCCATGAACACGCCACCGACATCCCATCGCATTCCGTCCCGTATCGCCGCACCGCTGCTGCCGCTGGCGCTCGCGGGCCTGCCGCTGTCGGCCTTCGCGCAGGGCCTGCCGACCATGGAAGACCCATCGCGCGGCCAGGGCAGCGGCATCCTGCAGACCCTGCAGAACTACGGCTACGACATCGTGCTGCTGATCGCGCTGCTCGTGGTCGCCTCGATGTTCATCGGTGTCTGCTATCACGCCTACACACGCTACTCGGAGATCCACACCGGCCGCGCCACCTGGGGCCAGTTCGGCCTGACGGTCGCCGTGGGCGCGATCCTGTTGGTGGTCGGCATCTGGCTGCTCACCAAAGCCACCGGCGTGCTGTAAGGGCGGCAAGCGATGGCCGATCCTTCGGAGACCCCGCGCGACACGCTGGTGACCTTCCTGCCGCACCGGCTGAACCGCCAGCCGGTGGTCGTGCGCGGGCTGACCGCCGATGAGTTGTGGATCTGCGCCGGCCTGTCTGCCGCAGCCGGGTTCGCGCTCGGCCTGCCGCTGGCCTGGCTCACGCACAGCATCGCCATGGTGCCCACGCTGATCGTCGCCGGCATCGCGCTGGGCGTTTTCGTCGGCGGCGGCTTCCTGCGCGCGCAGAAGCGCGGTCGGCCCGACACCTGGCTGTACCGGCAGCTCCAGTGGCGGCTGGCCTTGCGGAATCCGGCGCTGGCAGCGCTCCTGGGCGGCCAGCGCCTCGTCACCCGCTCGGGCTACTGGACGACCCGGCGCAATGCCGATCGAGGTGCGCCATGAGTCGTTTCAAGAACGAGGTTGCGCATCTGCAGGCGCACGTGAAGACGCTGCGCTTGGGCGCCGGCGCGCTGTTCGCGGTGGCGCTGCTGCTCGGCTTCGGTTGGTGGAGTGCGCCGAAGAGTCTGACCATCCATGTGCCGCCGGACCTGCGCTCGGGCAGCACGCGCAAGTGGTGGGACGTGCCGCCCGAGAGCGTGTATGCCTTCTCGTTCTACATCTGGCAGCAGGTGCAGCGCTGGCCCACGAACGGCGAAGAAGACTATCCACGCAACCTGCGCGCGCTGTCGGCCTACCTGACACCGAGCTGCCGGGCCTTCCTGCAGCAGGACTACGAATACCGGCGCGCCAGTGGCGAGCTGCGTCGGCGCGTGCGCGGCATCTACGAGATTCCCGGCCGCGGCTACGGCGACGATCCGGCCACGCGCGTCAAGGTGGTTTCCGGCCGCGATTGGATCGTCACGCTGGACGTGAGCGCGGACGAATACTACGGCTCCGAGCAGGTCAAGCGCGCCCTGGTGCGCTACCCCATCAAGGTCGTCCGGCTGGACATCGATCCCGAGCGCAACCCCTTTGGCCTGGCGCTGGACTGCTACGCCGGCGCACCCCAGCGCATCGAACCGCCGCCGACGCCGACCCGGGCCGGTGCGCCCGCCAACGCATCCGGCCGCCTGCAGGGAGGCTCCCCATGAAATCCGTCGCCTCGTCGGCCCTGGCCGGCGTCCTGCTGATCCTCGGTTTCGTGCCGGCCAGCCAGGCCGTGGAAATCCTGCGCTGGGAACGCCTGCCGCTGGCGGTGCCGCTGGTGGTCGGCCAGGAGCGGGTGATCTTCATCGACCGCAACGTGCGTGTCGGCGTACCGGACAGCGCGGCCGCGCACCTGCGGGTGCAGAGCGCGGGCGGCGCGATCTACCTGCGGGCCAGCGAGCCGCTGCCGCCGACGCGACTGCAGTTGCAGGACGTGGAGTCCGGCGCGTTCATTCTCCTCGACATCGCCGCCGAACTAGCGCAGGACGGCCAGGCGCCACTGGAGCCGGTGCGCATCGTGGCAGCGGAAGCCCCCGCGAAGCGCTACGGCGGCAGTGCAGCAAGCGGTGCGGACGAGCGGGCCGATGGGCCCGCAGACGAATCCGTTCCCCGGCGCGAAACGCCGGTGCCGGTCGTGCTGACGCGTCATGCCGCACAGAACCTGTACGCGCCGCTGCGCACCGTCGAGCCGGTCGCCGGCATCGGGCGCGTGAACCTGCGCCGCGACCTCGCGCTGGACACCTTGCTGCCGACGCTGCCGGTGCACGCGCGGGCGCTGGCCGCGTGGCGCCTGGAAGACCAATGGGTGACGGCCGTGCGACTGACCAACACGGCCGCGCGCTGGCTCGACCTCGACCCGCGCGCCCTGCAGGGGAACTTCGTGGCGGCGACCTTCCAGCATCCGAACCTGGGGCCGGCCGGCACCCCGTCCGACACCACGGTGCTCTACCTGGTCACGCGCCGCCACGGCCTGGCCGAGTCCCTGCTGCCGGCGCTGAGCCCGATCGACGCCACCGTGAACCTGCCGCCGGCCGCCGCGGCCGGCTCGACTGGAGGAGCGCGCGATTGAAGAGTAATCCGCTGCTCAAGTGGCTGCTGATCCCGATGGCGCTGCTACTGGTGTTCGTCGGAATCAAACTGTTCTCCGGCGCCCCGGGCGGCCAGCCCGCCCCCAAGGGCGCGGCCGGTACGCTCACGCCCGAGGAGATGAAGGCCCTGGGCATCGCCGGCGACACGCCGCGCGATACCGTCGCCACGCTGGTGGCCCAGGTCAAGCAGCTGCGCACCGAGCTGCAGAGCGCGCTCGGCGACAACAGGCAGCACAAGGCCGAGAACGAGCGTCTGCGGGCGCGGGAAAGCGCGATCGACCAGCGCATCCAGAGCGCGCTGGAAGGCGAGCGCAACCGCCTGGAGCAAGAGCGCACCCAGGTGGCCAGCGACAGGCAGCAGACCCAGGGGCTACTGCAGGACTTGCAGCGGCAACTGGACGGCCTTGCCGGCAAGGGTGGCCCGTCCGACCTGCCCGTCGGCCTGGGGCTGGAAGAGGGCGACGGGCAGCGCCTCGACCGCGGCACCAGTGGCACGCAGTGGGTCGAGCCCGACGATGCCAAGGTCGACGCCACAAACGGCAGCAAGGAGCCGAGCTTTCCCCAGAGCTTCGTGCCGGCCCAGAAAAGCCTGTCGGCCGCAGTGGAATCCGTCGCCGACGTCGGCAGCAGCGCGGTGGGCGCATCCGCGCAGGCTGTCTACACCGTGCCGTCGAACTCGACGCTCATGGGGTCGATTGCCATGACGGCGCTGATCGGGCGCGTGCCGATCGACGGAACCGTAAACGACCCGTACCCGTTCAAGGTGCTGATCGGTCCGGACAACCTCACGGCCAACGGCATCGACATCCCCGACGTGGCCGGCGCCGTGGTCAGCGGCACGGCCTCTGGGGACTGGACGCTTTCGTGCGTGCGCGGGCAAATCCGTTCGGTCACTTTCGTGTTCCACGACGGCACCATCCGCACCGTGCCCGAGGACGGTAACCAGGACCAGCGCGGCGGGCAAGCCAGTGCCAACAGCACGACGACTGCCACGCCCGGCCTGGGCTGGATCAGCGATCCCTACGGCATTCCCTGCGTCAGCGGCGAGCGGCGCAGCAACGCGCAGCAGTACCTCGGCAGCCAGGCGCTGATCACCGCGGCCTGCGCGGGGCTGCGCCGGGCACTCGCCCGCACGCCGGCCCATCGCATCGACGCCGGCCTCGGCCAGGTCAATCTCGGCTATCACAGGCATCGCTACACGCAGCCCTGCGAGCTGCTGGACCCGTACCGCAACCTCGCCATCGCTGCGGAAATCCTGCGCGAACAGCACACGCCGGGCGAGGACTGGCTTCTTGCCATCGGCCGCTACCACCGGCCCGCCGGCGGGGCACCCGCGGCGCGCTACCGGCGCAGTGTGCATCGGCACCTGACCCACATGCTCGACACCAGCGTTCCCGTTCCAACCCTCCAGGCCGCTACGCCATGAACCACATCGTCCTCATCGCCGCCATCGGACTGCTGTCCACGACCATCGTCTTCGCCCAGACCGCCTCCGCGCCTCTGATCGTCGTCGAAGACCGCGGCGGCGACTCCGCGCTGCCGTACTACCGGCCGCTGAATCCCCAGCCGGACGACACCGCGCGGCCAGCCCCGCTGCCACGCCCGCGCGTGGGCAACTCGGCCGAGGCCGCGATGCTGCCAGTGCGCTCGGCGAACCTGTCGCCGGGTGACGTGCCGCACCGCGTGATCCGCGCGCCGGGCCTGACGCCGCTGTTCCTGGTCGGCGACGACGCACGCTCGCGCGCCTGGCTGCGGCAGCGCCACGCCACGCCGCGCTGCGCTGCGAGAGCTGGGCGCCGTGGGCCTGGTGGTCAACGTGGAGTCGATGGCGGCGCTGGTCGAGCTGCGCCACCTGGCGCCCGGCCTGACCCTCGCGCCGGCCTCCGGCGACGACCTGGCCCAGCGCCTGGACCTGCGCCACTACCCGGTGCTCATCACGTCCACCGGCATCGAGCAGTAGGTGCGCAAATGGCCCAGCCGCATGCGGTCGAGGTTCTGCTGCGGCCAGCGGTGGAGCTTTATACCGTGGCGGTTTGCACCGGCGCCGCGATTCTGTGCCTGGTGGCACCGTGGTCGCTCGCGCTGAACCCGCTGCTCGGCCTGGGCTCGGCGCTGGCCTTCCTGAGCTTCGGCGCGATTCGCCTGCGCGATGCCTGGGCGATCCTGCGCTATCGCCGCAACATCCGCCGCCTGCCGCGCTACGTGATGACCAGCCGCGACGTGCCCGTGAGTCAGCAACGGCTGTTCGTCGGCCGTGGCTTTCGCTGGGAGCAGCGGCACACGCACCGGCTGATGCAGACCTACCGGCCGGAGTTCCGCCGCTATGTCGAGCCGACGGCGATCTACCGCGCCGCCCGGCGGCTGGAGGAGCGGCTTGAGTTCGCGCCGTTTCCCGTCTCGAAGCTGGCGCGAGCGCTGGCCTGGGACAGCCCGCTCAACCCGGCGCGGCCGCTGCCGCCGCTCGGCGGACTGCCGCGCCTGCATGGCATCGAGCCGAACGAGGTCGACGTCACCCTGCCGCTGGGCGAGCGCGTCGGCCACACCCTGGTGCTGGGCACCACGCGCGTGGGCAAGACGCGGCTGGCCGAGCTGTTCATCACCCAGGACATCCGCCGCAAGGTCCGCGGCGAGCACGAGGCGGTGATCGTCTTCGACCCCAAGGGCGATGCCGACCTGCTCAAGCGCATGTACGTCGAGGCCAGGCGCGCCGGGCGCGAAGGCGAGTTCTACGTCTTCCATCTGGGCTGGCCCGACATCTCGGCGCGCTACAACGCCGTCGGCCGGTTCGGGCGGATCTCCGAGGTGGCCACGCGCATCGCCGGACAGCTCTCGGGCGAAGGCAACAGCGCCGCGTTCCGCGAATTCGCCTGGCGCTTCGTCAACATCATTGCCCGCGCCCTGGTCGAGCTGGGGCAGCGGCCGGACTACCTGCTGATCCAGCGCCACGTCATCAACATCGACGCGCTGTTCATCGAGTACGCCCAGCACTATTTCGCCAGGAACGAGCCGAAGGCCTGGGAGGTCATCGTCCAGCTCGAAGCGAAGCTGAACGACAAGAACATCCCGCGCAACATGATCGGGCGCGAGAAGCGCGTGGTGGCCCTCGAACAGTACCTGTCCCAGGTGCGCGTCTATGACCCGGTGCTCGACGGCCTGCGCAGCGCCGTGCGCTACGACCGGACGTACTTCGACAAGATCGTCGCTTCGCTGCTGCCGCTGCTGGAGAAGCTCACCACCGGCAAGATCGCGCAACTGCTCGCACCGAACTATTCCGACCTGTCCGACCCGCGGCCGATCTTCGACTGGATGCAGGTCATCCGCAAACGCGCGGTGGTCTACGTGGGGTTGGATGCGCTGTCCGACGCCGAAGTCGCGGCGGCGGTGGGCAACTCGATGTTCGGCGATCTGGTCTCGGTCGCCGGCCACATCTACAAGTTCGGCATCGACGACGGGCTGCCGGGCGTAGCGGCAGTCGCCAGGATCCCGATCAACGTCCACGCCGACGAATTCAATGAACTCATGGGCGACGAGTTCATCCCGATGGTCAACAAGGGCGGCGGTGCCGGCGTGCAGGTGACGGCCTACACGCAGACCTTGAGCGACATCGAGGCGCGCATCGGCAATCGTGCCAAGGCCGGCCAGGTGGTCGGCAACTTCAACAATCTGTTCATGCTGCGCGTGCGCGAGACCGCCACCGCCGAACTGCTGACGCGACAACTGCCCAAGGTCGAGGTGTACGCCACGGCACTGATGAGCGGCGCCACCGACAGCTCCGACCCGCACGGCAATACCGCGTTCACGTCCAACACCCAGGACCGCATCAGCAGCAACAGCGTGCCGTTGATCGAGCCGGCGCATGTGGTGGCGCTGACCAAGGGGCAGTGCTTCGCGCTGACCGAGGGCGGCAACCTCTGGAAAGTCCGCATGCCGCTGCCGGCACCCGACCCCGACGAAGCCATGCCGAAGGATCTGCAGGAGCTGGCCGGCTACATGCGACAGCACTACGTCGAGGCAGGCGACTGGTGGGAGAACCAGGGCATCCCCGGCCTGCAGGACGAGGCGCTGCCCGACGACCTGCTGGACGACTTCAGGCAGATGGTCGCCGCTGAAGAGGCCGAAGCATGAGCGATCCGGCCGTCGCGGCACAGCGCCAGCAGCAACGACAGCAGGGGCTGATCGCCGGCCTGGTCACGCTGCCGTTCCGCTTCTTCGGCGTGCTGTGCGGCGCGCTGCTGCTGTGCATCCTGATCGAATGCGTCGGCATGCACTTCTTCTGGCCCGATCAGGGCTGGCGCCACGCGCACGGCATGCTGCACTACGAGCTCGATCAGCTCTCCACGCATTTCACGCGCAGCGCGCTGGTGCAGGAGCCGGGGCGCACCGCGTACCGGCTGGTCGAACAGGGCTACGACTGGCTGTTCGTGAAAAGCGGCCTGCTGGACTGGATACGCGACGCCTCCGCGCAGGCCAGCGCCGGCAGCCACCGCCCGACCAAGGATTTCCGCTACTACATCGGCCTAGTCTACGTGAACGTGGAGAGCTACCTGATCGCGGCGGCCTACACGACGCTGGTCTTCCTCGTGCGGCTGCTGGTGCTGTGCCTGACCCTGCCGCTGTTCCTGATGGCCGCCTTCGTCGGCCTCGTGGACGGCCTGGTGCGCCGGGACATCCGCCGCTTCGGCGCGGGACGCGAGTCGGGGTTCATCTATCACCGCGCCAGGGCCAGCCTGATCCCGCTGGCCGTACTGCCGTGGGTGACTTACCTGGCACTGCCGGTCAGCGTGAACCCGCTGCTGATCCTGCTGCCCAGCGCCGCACTGCTCGGCGTGGCGGTGTGCATCGCTGCGGCGACGTTCAAGAAGTATCTGTAGGTGCGACACGTTAATTTTGATCAGCAGTTCCTTAACGGGCTGCAGTGTCCGGTTTGATAGGGATAAGTCCAGCCTTGCAAGAAGCGGATACAGGAGTGCAAAAAATGGCTATCTCTAGAAAGGCCTACCCCTTAGGCTTTATGCAACAGAAACAATAATAATGGAGTCATGACCATGACAATGCACCTGGGGCTCGACTATATAGATAGTCTCGTTGAAGAAGATGAGAACGAGGGCATCTACCGCTGCAAGCGCGAGATGTTCACCGACCCTCGGCTGTTCGATTTAGAGATGAAACACATCTTTGAGGGTAACTGGATTTATCTCGCCCACGAGAGCCAGATTCCCGAGAAGAACGACTATTACACCACGCAGATGGGTCGGCAGCCGATATTCATCGCACGCAACAAGGATGGTGAGCTCAATGCCTTCATCAATGCCTGCAGTCACCGCGGCGCCACGCTCTGTCGCTTTAGGAGTGGAAACAAGGCCACCCACACCTGCTCGTTCCACGGCTGGACCTTCAGCAATTCGGGCAAGCTGCTCAAGGTCAAAGACCCCAAGGGTGCCGGCTATCCGGACAGCTTCGACTGTGACGGCTCGCACGACCTGAAGAAAGTTGCGCGCTTTGCTTCCTACCGCGGATTTCTATTCGGCAGCCTGCGCGAGGACGTCGCCCCGTTGGAAGAGTTCCTCGGCGAGTCGAGGAAGGTCATCGACATGGTCGTCGACCAGTCGCCCGAAGGTCTGGAAGTGCTGCGCGGTTCCAGTACCTATGTTTACGAAGGCAACTGGAAAGTGCAGGTCGAGAACGGTGCCGACGGCTACCACGTCAGTACTGTTCACTGGAACTACGCCGCCACCCAGCAGCAGCGCAAGCTGAGAGAAGCGGGCGATGATATTCGCGCCATGAGCGCCAGTAGCTGGGGCGGGGATGGCGGCGGTTTCTACTCCTTTGAAAACGGCCACCAGATGGTCTGGGCACGCTGGGGTGACCCGAAAAACCGCCCGCTGTTCGCCGAGCGAGATCGCTTAGCCAGCGAGTTTGGTGAAGCCCGTGCCGACTGGATGATCGGCGTCTCCCGCAACCTCTGCCTCTACCCGAACCTCTACCTGATGGACCAGTTCGGCTCGCAGTTGCGTATCACCCGTCCGCTGTCGGTGGATAGAACCGAAATCACCATCTACTGCATCGCGCCCAAAGGCGAAAGCGCCGAGGCGCGTGCCCGCCGTGTCCGTCAGTACGAGGACTTCTTCAATGTCAGCGGCATGGCCACCCCGGACGACCTGGAGGAATTCCGCGCCTGCCAGGAGGGCTTCGCCGGCGGGGGGATGAACGACATGTCCCGTGGCGCCAAACACTGGATCGAGGGGCCGGACGAGGGCGCGAAGGAGATCGATCTGCATCCGAAGCTGAGCGGTGTCCGCTCGGAAGACGAAGGCCTGTTCGTCATGCAGCACAAGTACTGGCAACAGCAGATGATCAAGGCCGTCAAGGCAGAACAGGATCGGCTGATCCACGCGGAGGGCGCGTAAATGTCTATCTCCTACGAAGCCGTGCGCGATTTCCTTTACCGCGAAGCACGCTACCTCGACGACAAGCAGTGGGATAGCTGGCTGGAAATGTACGCGCCGGATGCCACTTTCTGGATGCCGGCCTGGGACGACCGCGACCAATTGACCGAAGACCCGCAGAGCCAGATCTCGCTGATTTGGTACGGCAATCGCGGTGGCCTAGAGGATCGGGTGTTCCGCATCAAGACCGAGCGCTCCAGTGCCACCATTCCGGACACCCGAACCAGCCACAACATCAGCAATCTGGAGCTGCTCGAGCAGTCCGGTGGCTTCTGTAAGCTGCGCTACAACTGGCACACCATGAGTTATCGGTACAAGACGGTGGACCACTTCTTTGGCACCAGCTTCTGCACCCTCGACACATGTGGCGAGACCCCGCTGATTAAGGCCAAGAAGGTCGTGCTGAAGAACGACTACATCCGCCAAGTTATCGATGTATACCACGTCTGAGGTGCCGCCATGACACACAAGGTTGCACTGAACTTCGAAGACGGCGTCACTCGTTTCATCGATGCTAATACTGGCGAGACTGTTGCTGATGCTGCCTACCGCCAAGGCATCAATTTACCCCTGGACTGCCGAGACGGTGCATGCGGCGCCTGCAAATGCTTCGCCGAGAGCGGCCGCTACGGCCTCGGCGAGGAGTACATCGAGGATGCACTTAGCGAAGCCGAAGCCGAGCAGGGCTACGTGCTGACCTGCCAGATGCGCGCCGAAAGCGACTGCGTGATTCGCGTTCCGGCCGCATCGGACGTCTGCAAGACTCAGCAGGCCAGCTATCAGGCAGCGATCAGCAACGTGCGTCAGCTGTCCGAGAGCACCATCGCGCTGTCTATCAAAAGCGCATCGCTGAACCAGTTGGCGTTCCTGCCGGGCCAGTACGTCAATCTGCAAGTGCCGGGCAGCGACCAGACCCGCGCCTATTCCTTCAGCTCGCTGCAAAAGGATGGTGAGGTCAGCTTCCTGATCCGCAACGTGCCGGGCGGGCTGATGAGCAGCTTCCTGACCAGCCTCGCCAAGGTCGGCGATAGCGTCAGTCTGGCTGGTCCGCTGGGCGCGTTCTATCTGCGCGAGATCAAGCGGCCGCTGCTGTTGCTGGCGGGCGGTACCGGCCTAGCACCGTTCACCGCGATGCTGGAGAAGATCGCCGAGCAGGGCAGCGAGCACCCGCTCCATCTGATCTACGGCGTCACCCATGACTACGACCTAGTTGAAATGGACAAGCTAGAGGCATTCGCCGCGCGCATTCCCAACTTCAGCTACACCGCCTGCGTCGCCAGCCCAGACAGCGCCTATCCGCAAAAGGGCTATGTGACCCAGTACATCGAGCCCAAGCACCTCAACGGCGGTGAGGTAGATATCTACCTTTGTGGTCCGCCACCGATGGTCGAGGCGGTCAGTCAGTACATCCGGGCACAGGGCATCCAGCCGGCCAATTTCTATTATGAGAAGTTCGCCGCCAGCGCCTAGAGGCTCCTTTGGTCCGCTTACTAGGTGAGCGGGCCTGTTTTATTCGGGCAGTAGGGCCCAGGTTCTCTGCGAACTTTCCCAAATTGCATCCGGGCTACACAACCGAGGTGGTTCATGAACAAACGTTTCCAGGGCAAGGTTGCCGTTATCACCGGCGCCGCCCAGGGCATCGGTCGCCGCGTGGCCGAACGGATGGCGGCCGAAGGCGGTCGGCTGCTGCTGGTCGACCGTTCCGAGCTAATACATGAGCTGGCCGACGAACTGGTCGGAGTCGCTGAGGTGCTGACCCTGACCGCCGACCTTGAGCAGTTCGCCGAGTGCCAACGGGTGATGGCGGCGGCGCTCGAACGCTTCGGTCGTCTGGACATTCTGATCAACAACGTTGGCGGCACCATTTGGGCTAAGCCATTCGAGCATTACCAGGAACACGAGATCGAGGCCGAAGTGCGGCGTTCACTGTTCCCTACCCTATGGTGCTGCCACGCCGCGCTGCCGCTAATGCTCGAGCAGGGCAGTGGCGCCATCGTAAATGTTTCCTCCGTTGCCACGCGCGGGATCCATCGCGTGCCTTACGGCGCGGCGAAGGGTGGCGTTAACGCCCTTACCGCCTGTCTGGCCTTTGAAACCGCCGAGCGCGGCATCCGCGTCAACGCCACCGCACCGGGTGGCACCGAGGCGCCGCCACGGCGGATTCCGCGCAATAGCGCCGAGCCGAGTGAGCAGGAGAAGGTCTGGTACCAGCAGATCGTCGACCAGTCCCTCGACAGCAGCCTTATGAAACGCTACGGAAGCATTGACGAGCAGGTCGAGCCAATTCTGTTCCTTGCTTCTGACGCCGCCTCCTACATCACCGGTATAACTCTTCCGGTGGCAGGGGGAGACCTCGGCTGACCCTTATGTCTGGTTAAGAAGAGAAATCGACATGCGAAGAAGCAACGTACATAAGACCCCTGAGGCTCATTTTCGGGGTTATGGCGGCATCACCCAGAGCTGTTGGGGGATACTTCCGTCATGTTTAGTGTATCTGGGATGAATATGAACAGTGCCGGCTACGAGGTGTTCGAAGTGCTAAGCGGCCAGTCATTCCGCTGTGCGGAGGGCCAGTCGGTACTGCGCGCCATGGAAGCCCAGGGCAAGCGCTGCATACCGGTGGGCTGTCGCGGTGGCGGTTGCGGCCTTTGTAGAGTGCGGGTGCTCAGCGGAGCCTACCGGAGCGGACGCATGAGCCGCGGTCACGTGCCGGCCAAGGCCGCCGCCGAAGGCCTGGCCCTGGCCTGTCAAGTGTTTCCGCAAACCGACTTGACCATCGAGTACTTTCGCCACGTTGGCGGAAACAAACCTGACAACAAGAACTATGAAGAGGTGACGTCATGAACAAAGGTGTAATGCGACCGGGCCATGTGCAGCTGCGTGTACTGGACATGAGCAAGGCCCTGGAACACTACGTCGAGTTGCTGGGCCTGATCGAGATGGACCGTGACGACCAGGGCCGTGTCTATCTGAAGGCTTGGACCGAAGTGGATAAGTTTTCCCTGGTGCTACGCGAGGCTGACGAGCCGGGCATGGATTTTATGGGTTTCAAGGTTGTGGATGAGGATGCTCTCCGGCAACTGGAGCGGGATCTGATGGCATATGGCTGTGCCGTTGAGCAGCTACCCGCAGGTGAACTGAACAGTTGTGGCCGGCGCGTGCGCTTCCAGGCCCCCTCCGGGCATCACTTCGAGTTGTATGCAGACAAGGAATATACTGGAAAGTGGGGTTTGAATGACGTCAATCCCGAGGCATGGCCGCGCGATCTGAAAGGTATGGCGGCTGTGCGTTTCGACCACGCCCTCATGTATGGCGACGAATTGCCGGCGACCTATGACCTGTTCACCAAGGTACTCGGCTTCTATCTGGCCGAACAGGTGCTGGACGAAAATGGCACGCGCGTCGCCCAGTTTCTCAGTCTGTCGACCAAGGCCCACGACGTGGCCTTCATTCACCATCCGGAAAAAGGCCGCCTCCATCATGTGTCCTTCCACCTCGAAACCTGGGAAGACTTGCTTCGCGCCGCCGACCTGATCTCCATGACCGACACATCTATCGATATCGGCCCAACCCGCCACGGCCTCACTCACGGCAAGACCATCTACTTCTTCGACCCGTCCGGTAACCGCAACGAAGTGTTCTGCGGGGGAGATTACAACTACCCGGACCACAAACCGGTGACCTGGACCACCGACCAGCTGGGCAAGGCGATCTTTTACCACGACCGCATTCTCAACGAACGATTCATGACCGTGCTGACCTGATGGTCCGGTACGACTTATTGCAGAGATTGCGCAGATGAAAGAAATCAAGCATTTCATTAGCGGTGCCTTCGTCGGTTCGGCCAGCGGCAAGCTGTTCGACAATGTCAGCCCGGCCAACGGCCAGGTGATCGGCCGCGTCCACGAGGCCGGCCGCGCCGAGGTCGACGCCGCGGTCAGGGCGGCACGCGCTGCGCTGAAGGGACCCTGGGGGATGATGACGGTGGCCGAGCGCGCTGAGATTCTGCATCGCGTGGCCGATGGCATCACGGCGCGCTTCGGCGAGTTTCTCGAGGCCGAATGCCTGGACACCGGCAAGCCGAAGTCGCTGGCCAGCCACATCGACATTCCGCGCGGCGCGGCCAATTTCAAGGTGTTCGCCGACCTGCTCAAGAATGTTGCCAATGAAGCCTTCGAGATGGCCACCCCGGACGGCGCCGGTGCACTCAACTACGGCGTGCGCCGGCCCAAGGGGGTGATCGGGGTGATCAGCCCGTGGAACCTGCCGCTGCTGCTGATGACCTGGAAAGTCGGCCCGGCCCTGGCCTGCGGCAACTGCGTGGTGGTCAAACCATCCGAGGAAACCCCGCTGACCGCCACCCTGCTCGGCGAGGTGATGCAGGCCGCCGGTGTGCCGGCCGGCGTGTACAACGTGGTGCACGGTTTCGGCGGCGATTCGGCCGGGGCCTTCCTCACCGAGCACCCGGACGTCGACGCCTACACCTTCACCGGCGAGACCGGCACCGGCGAAACCATCATGCGCGCCGCGGCCAAGGGCGTGCGCCAGGTGTCGCTGGAGCTGGGCGGCAAGAACGCCGGCATCGTCTTCGCCGACTGCGATATGGACAAGGCCATCGAGGGCACCCTGCGCTCGGCCTTCGCCAACTGCGGCCAGGTCTGCCTGGGCACCGAGCGGGTGTATGTCGAGCGGCCGATCTTCGACGCGTTCGTCGCCCGCCTGAAGGCCGGCGCCGAAGCGTTGAAGATCGGCGAACCGAACGATCCAGAGGCCAATTTCGGCCCGCTGATCAGCCATAAGCACCGTGAAAAAGTCCTCAGTTACTACCAGCAGGCAGTCGACGACGGCGCCACCGTTGTCACCGGCGGCGGCGTGCCGGAGATGCCGGCGCACCTGGCCGGCGGCGCCTGGGTGCAGCCGACTATCTGGACCGGCCTGGCCGACGATTCGGCGGTGGTCACCGAGGAAATCTTCGGCCCCTGCTGCCATATCCGCCCGTTCGACAGCGAGGAGGAAGCCATTGAACTGGCCAACAGCCTGCCTTACGGCCTGGCCTCGGCGATCTGGACCGAGAACGCTTCGCGCGCCCACCGCGTCGCCGGGCAGATTGAGGCCGGCATCGTCTGGGTCAACAGCTGGTTCCTGCGCGACCTGCGCACCGCCTTCGGCGGCAGCAAGCAGTCGGGCATCGGGCGCGAAGGGGGTGTGCACTCGCTGGAGTTCTACACCGAGCTGAAAAACATCTGTGTGAAACTTTGAGGACCTGGTCATGAACGCACCGCAGCAAAGCCCTGAAATCGGTCGCGAAATCCTCGCCGCCGGCTACCGCACCAACCTGCATGATCAGGGCGAAGGCTTCCCGGCTCTGCTGATCCACGGCTCCGGCCCCGGCGTCACCGCCTGGGCCAACTGGCGCGGGATCATTCCGCAGCTGGCGCAGACGCGCCGGGTGATCGCCCCGGACATGCTCGGCTTCGGCTACAGCGAACGTCCGGCCGATGGCAAGTACAGCCAGGCGCGCTGGGTCGAGCATGCCATCGGCGTGCTCGACGCCCTCGGCATCCAGCAGGCCGACATCGTCGGCAACTCGTTCGGCGGCGGGCTGGCACTGGCACTGGCCATCCGTCACCCCGAGCGTGTGCGCCGGCTGGTGCTGATGGGCAGCGTCGGTGTGTCTTTCCCCATCACCGCAGGACTGGAAACAGCCTGGGGCTACACGCCGTCGCTGGCCAACATGCGCAGGCTGCTCGATCTGTTCGCCCACGACCGCACCCTGGTCAACGACGAGCTGGCCGAGCTGCGCTACCAGGCCAGCATCCGCCCCGGCTTTCAGGAGTCGTTCGCCGCGATGTTCCCGCCGCCACGGCAGAACGGAGTCGACGATCTGGCCAGCAACGAGACCGATATCCGCGCCCTGCCCAACGAAACCCTGGTCATCCATGGCCGCGAGGATCGGATCATCCCGCTGCAGGCTTCGCTGACCCTCGCGCAGTGGATTCCCAACGCCCAGCTACACGTCTTTGGCCAGTGCGGCCACTGGACCCAGATCGAACACGCCAGCCGCTTTGCCCGTCAGGTCGAGGATTTCCTCGCCGAGGCGGACCGTGCGGCTCAAGAGGAAACACAGCCATGAATCCAGAATTGATCCAGCAGCTCGGCGACGAGCTCTACCAGGCGATGGTCCAGCGCGAGACCGTCACGCCGCTGACCAGCCGCGGCTTCGACATCAGCGTCGAGGACGCCTACCACATTTCCCTGCGCATGCTGGAACGGCGCCTGGCCGCCGGCGAGCGGGTGATCGGCAAGAAGATCGGCGTCACCAGCAAGGCCGTGCAGAACATGCTCGGCGTGCACCAGCCGGACTTCGGCTACCTCACCGATGCCATGGTCTACAACAGCGGCGAAGCCATGCCGATCAGCGAGAAGCTGATCCAGCCGCGCGCCGAGGGCGAGATCGCCTTCATCCTCAAGAAGGACCTGATGGGGCCGGGCGTGACCAATGCCGACGTGCTGGCCGCCACCGAATGCGTGATCCCCTGCTTCGAAGTGGTCGATTCGCGCATCCAGGACTGGAAGATCAAGATCCAGGACACCGTCGCGGACAACGCCTCCTGCGGGCTGTTCGTGCTCGGCGACCAGGCCGTCTCACCGCGCCAGGTCGATCTGGTCACCTGCGGCATGCTGGTCGAGAAGAACGGCCAGCTGCTCTCCACCGGCGCTGGAGCGGCTGCGCTCGGCTCGCCGGTCAATTGCGTCGCCTGGTTGGCCAACACCCTCGGCCACTTCGGCATTGGCCTCAAGGCCGGCGAAGTGATCCTGTCCGGCTCGCTGGTTCCGCTGGAACCGGTCAAGGCCGGTGATTTCATGCGCGTCGAGATCGGCGGCATCGGCAGCGCCTCCGTGCGCTTCATCTGATCGAGGACAGCCTGATGAGCAAGAAACTGAAAGCCGCCATTATCGGCCCGGGCAATATCGGCACAGACCTGATGATCAAGGTGATGCGCAACGCACAGTACTTGGAAATGGGGGCCATGGTGGGTATCGACCCGGCCTCCGATGGCTTGGCCCGTGCTCAGCGCATGGGCGTGGCGACCACCCATGAAGGCGTCGAAGGGTTGATCAACCTGCCGGAATTCGCCGACATCGATTTTGTCTTCGATGCCACTAGCGCCTCCGCCCATGTGCAGAACGATGCCTTGCTGCGTCGTGCTAAACCCGGCATCCGCCTGATCGACCTGACCCCGGCGGCCATCGGCCCCTACTGCGTACCGGTAGTGAATCTGGAAGAGCACCTCGCCAAACTCAACGTCAACATGGTCACCTGCGGTGGCCAGGCCACCATCCCTATGGTCGCCGCGGTCTCGCGTGTGGCCAAGGTGCATTATGCCGAAATCGTCGCCTCGATCGCGTCGAAATCGGCTGGTCCCGGCACTCGCGCCAATATCGACGAGTTCACCGAGACCACCAGCAAGGCCATCGAAGTGATTGGCGGCGCCGCCAAGGGCAAGGCGATCATCGTCATGAACCCGGCCGAGCCGCCGCTGATCATGCGTGACACGGTGTTTGTACTGTCCGAAACCGTCGACCAGGCACAGGTCGAGGCCAGCGTAGAGGAGATGACCAGCGCCGTGCAGGCCTACGTGCCGGGCTATCGTCTCAAGCAGAAGGTGCAGTTCGACGTGATTCCCGAATCCGCGCCGCTGCATATCCCAGGCCTCGGCACATTCAGCGGTTTGAAGACCTCGATCTACCTCGAAGTCGAAGGTGCCGCCCACTATTTGCCGGCCTACGCCGGCAACCTCGACATCATGACCTCCGCCGCGCTGGCTACCGCCGAACGCATGGCGCAGTCGCTGCTGAACGCCTGAGGACCGAACCATGACCTTCAACCCCGGCAAGAAACTCTATATCTCCGACGTAACCCTGCGCGACGGCAGCCATGCGATTCGTCACCAGTACTCGATCCAGAATGTTCAGGACATCGCCCGCGCGCTGGACAAGGCCCGTGTCGACTCCATCGAAGTGACCCACGGTGATGGCCTGCAGGGCTCCAGCTTCAATTACGGTTTCGGTGCGCACAGCGACCTGGAGTGGATCGAGGCCGCCGCCGATGTGATCCAGCACGCCCGGGTCACAGTGCTGCTGGTACCCGGAATCGGCACCGTGCATGACCTGAAAGCCGCCTATGACGCCGGCGCCCGCTCGGTGCGCGTGGCCACACACTGCACCGAGGCGGATGTCTCGCGACAGCACATTGAGTATGCCCGTGAACTGGGCATGGACACCGTCGGCTTTCTAATGATGAGCCACATGATTCCGGCTGAGCAACTGGCAGCGCAAGGCAAGTTGATGGAGACCTACGGCGCACAGTGCATCTACATGGCCGATTCCGGTGGCGCGATGAACATGAACGACATCCGCGACCGCATGCGCGCTTTCAAGGCGGTGCTGAATCCGCAGACCCAGACCGGCATGCATGCGCACCACAACCTCAGCCTCGGCGTGGCCAATTCCATCATCGCGGTGGAAGAGGGCTGCGACCGCATCGACGCCTCGCTGGCTGGAATGGGCGCTGGCGCCGGCAACGCGCCGCTGGAGGTGTTCATCGCCGCCGCGGAGCGCCTCGGCTGGAACCATGGCACCGATCTCTACACGCTGATGGACGCCGCCGACGATATCGTCAGGCCGTTGCAGGACCGTCCGGTGAGAGTTGATCGCGAAACCCTCGGCCTGGGTTATGCCGGGGTCTACTCCAGCTTCCTGCGCCACGCCGAGGTGGCAGCCGCGAAGTATGGGCTGAAGACCCTGGACATCCTCGTAGAACTGGGCAGGCGCCGGATGGTCGGTGGCCAGGAAGACATGATCGTCGACGTCGCCCTCGATCTGCTGGCAGCCCGCAAGGAGCAACAGGCATGAATCGTACCCTCAACCGCGAGCAGGTGCTGGCACTGGCCGAGCACATCGAGAACGCCGAACTGCAGGCCCATGACATCCACAAGGTCACCAATGATTATCCGGAGATGACCTTTGCCGATGCCTACGACATCCAGTGGGAAATCCGCCGCCGCAAGGAGGAGCGCGGCAACAAGATCGTCGGCCTGAAGATGGGCCTGACCTCCTGGGCGAAGATGGCACAGATGGGCGTGGAGACGCCGATCTACGGCTTTCTCGCCGACTACTTCAGCGTGCCCGACGGTGGCGTGGTGGATTGCTCCAAGCTGATCCATCCGAAGATCGAGGCGGAAATCGCGGTGGTCACCAAGGCACCGCTGGTCGGGCCTGGTTGCCATATCGGCGACGTGATCGCCGCGGTCGACTACGTGATCCCCACCGTCGAGGTAATCGACTCGCGCTATGAGAACTTCAAGTTCGACCTGATCAGCGTGGTGGCCGACAACGCCTCGTCGACCCGCTATATCACTGGAGGCCGCATGGCCAATCTCGAGGATGTCGACCTGCGCACCCTTGGCGTGGTGATGGAGAAGAACGGCGAGGTGGTGGAACTCGGTGCCGGTGCCGCGGTGCTCGGCCATCCGCTGTCCAGCGTGGCGATGCTCGCCAACCTGCTGGCCGAGCGCGGCGAGCACATACCGGCCGGCACCTTCATCATGACCGGCGGCATCACCGCCGCCGTCGCAGTAGCGCCGGGCGACAACATCACCGTGCGCTACCAGGGGCTTGGCAGCGTCTCCGCGCGCTTCGTCTGAGCCATCCGGCCGCCCTGCCCGGGCGGCCTCTTCTTCAGGAGGCACACCATGCCTATTGCCCAGATCCACATCCTTGAAGGCCGCAGCGACGAGCAGAAGGAAACCCTCATTCGGGAAGTCAGCGAGGCCATCTCGCGCTCCCTGGATGCGCCGCTGACCAGCGTGCGAGTGATTATCACGGAGATGGCCAAGGGCCACTTCGGCATCGGCGGCGAACTGGCCAGCAAGGTCAGACGCTGAAGTGGAGATGCCCAAGGGCACTTCGGGTCGAGGAACCCGACCTGCATTGGGACGCGGCCACGGAGAGCGCGGGCAAACGCCGGCACTATAGCCAGTGGAGTTTGTAAAACGCTATTTCAGAGCTTGGAGAGTGTCTAAGAAAGCCGGGGCGATGCCAACCCATCCCTTCTTCGGCTACGTTCGTAATCAAGCCACTTCCTTTTTGCATTGACGCAGGGTGTCGGAAGGCAACTCGCCGAACGCGCTCCTATAGTTTTCAGCGAAGCGTCCCAAATGTAAGAAGCCGTAGTCTAGGGCTATCTCAGTTATACTACGCACATTGGCACTGGGATCGTTCAAGCAGGCGCGGATGCTTTCGAGCTTGCGGTTGCGTATGTAGTTCTTCGGCGTGGTGCCGGCATGCTTCTCGAACAAATTGTAGAGCGAGCGTGGACTCATCATCGCCAGCTCCGCTAACCGCTCAAGGCTGATATTCCGTTTGAGATTCTCCTCAATGAATTGAACGACTCGCTCGAAAGACGGGTTACCTTTGCTGAAAATTTCACGGCTGACATTGCTGCCCAGCATTTCGAGCAGCTTGGAAGCGATGATCCCCGCATAGTGCTCTTGGACCCGAGGCATCGACTTTGTATGTTCCGCTTCGTCACAAACTAACCCGAGTAGATTGATAAAGCCATCGAGTTGCTGGAGATTGTGTCGCGCGGCGAAACGGATACCCTCCCTCGGCTTGTGCCAATTGTTGTCACTGCATGCCCGATCAAGGACCACTGAGGGCAATTTAACGATAAATTTCTCGCAATCTTCTGAATAGGTCAGGTCGGCTTGGTCATCCGGATTGAGCAGCAATAGTTCGCCCGGCGCAAAATAGTGCTCCTGGCCATGGTCACGCCACAGGCAATGGCCTTTGAGTATTATTTGCAGATGATAACAGGTCTCCAATCCAGGCGAGATCACCCTCACGCTACCGCCGTAGCTGATTCGACACAGGTCGAGGCCTCCGAAGATTCTGTGGTGCAGCCTGCCTGCCGGGCGCCCGCCCTTGGGCAGGCGAATAGAGTGCGTACCGACATACTGGTTAACATAGTCGGAGACTGCATAGGGCTCGGCATGGACGAAGATCTGACTTTTCTCGTTCAATAAGCGAAAATCCATAGCTCACGGTTCTCTTATTTTAATGTGGGCTGCTTGGTGTGATGAAGAAAGGCGCCAGGTCGATGAAAATGCATCTCGACGTGATGCGTATACGGGTTACCCCCATTGCCACGTTGCGCCATCCTTTTTGCAATCAGTGACCACTTTGCCAAGCAAAAATAATGCCAAGCAGAACGAAAACGTTCTTTTTAAGAAGCGAGAACACCAGAAAACATTCAGTTCGTGCTGTCGGGGCATACGGCGACGAATTGGCGGATAAAGGGATCGGCGTTGAGGTGGATTTCAGTTAATCAATTGGTTAATTTTTCAGGACCACCTAAGCAAATGCTAAAGTGGCAAATGGAATGCTGAGCCGGCAAGCCGGCAAGCACAGGCCTTGACGTTGCAAGGTAGTCATGACCGCAGTGAGCCACTGATGTGCTGCGGGGCGGATCATCCCGATAAAAACAAGAGAAAAACAATGTCGCTTATATACAAACCCAAGATGCAGCATGAGGATATGCAAGACCTTATCAGCCAGATCCGTTTCGTTGCCGCCGAAGGCAAGATCTGGCTGGGAGAGCAGCGCATGCTGCTAATGCAGCTATCTACGCTGGCCAGCTTCCGCCGCGAAATTATCAGCTTGATCGGCATCGAGCGGGCCAAGGGTTTCTTCCTGCGGTTGGGCTATCAGTCCGGCCTGATGGATGCCGAGCTGGCACGCAAGCTGCGGCCGGCCATGCGCGAGGAGGAGGTGTTCCTGGCTGGGCCTCAATTGTACGCGCTCAAGGGGATGGTCAAAGTACGCTTGCTGACGATGGATATCGCCATCCGGGACGGACGTTTCAACGTGGAGGCCGAGTGGATTGATTCCTTTGAAGTGGATATCTGCCGAACTGAGCTGGGCCTGATGAATGAGCCCGTCTGCTGGACGGTGCTAGGCTATGCTAGCGGCTATGGTTCGGCATTCATGGGCCGCAGAATCATTTTCCAGGAAACTAGCTGTCGCGGGTGCGGTGACGATAAATGCCTTATCGTCGGCAAGACCGCAGAAGAGTGGGGCGATGTCAGCAGTTTCGAAGCCTACTTCAAAAGCGACCCGATCGTAGACGAGCGCTACGAGCTGCAGACCCAGGTTGCCAACCTGCGCAACCGCCTGAAGCAGTACGATGGGCAGTATTACGGCATTGGCCATTCGCCAGCCTACAAGCGCATCTGTGAGACCATCGACAAGGCTGCACGCGGCAGGGTTTCGGTCCTGCTACTGGGTGAGACTGGGGTGGGCAAGGAGGTAATCGCGCGCAGCGTGCATTTGCGCAGTGAGCGCGCAGAGCAACCCTTCGTCGCGGTGAACTGTGCGGCAATTCCGCCGGATCTGATCGAGTCGGAACTGTTTGGTGTCGATAAGGGCGCCTATACGGGCGCGGTCAATGCACGCGCTGGACGTTTTGAACGGGCCAACGGCGGCACCATCTTTCTTGATGAGGTGATCGAATTGACGCCGAGGGCCCAGGCCACCCTGCTACGGGTATTGCAGGAAGGAGAGCTAGAGCGGGTCGGCGGCGACCGCACGCGAAAGGTCGACGTGAGGTTAATCACCGCAACAAACGAGAACCTGGAAGAGGCGGTCAAGATGGGGCGCTTTCGCGCAGACCTGTTCTTTCGGCTGAATGTTTTTCCCGTGCATATCCCGCCGTTGCGCGAGCGCGTGGAAGATATCCCGCTGCTGGTCGAGCATTTTCTTAGAAGGCACCATAAGGAATACGGTAAGAAGACTCTTGGCCTGTCTGATCGAGCGATGGAGGCCTGCCTCCACTACCAATGGCCAGGCAATATCCGCGAGCTGGAGAACGCCCTTGAGCGCGGGGTGATTCTTACCGAGAGCAACGAAAGCATCAATGTCGAGTCGCTGTTCCCGGGGTTGGCGACGGCTACCGAAGGCGACAGGCTATCGAGCGAGGGCCGGTTGGAGGAGGAGTCCGGTGACAGTTGGTTTAGGCAAATTATCGACCAGGGCGTCAGCCTCGAAGATCTCGAAGCGGGTTTAATGCGCACGGCCATGGACCGTTGTGGGCAGAATATCTCACAGGCGGCGCGGTTGCTGGGATTGACCCGCCCGGCAATGGCCTATCGACTTAAGAAGCTTGACCCCAGCTTATCTGTGAAAGCAATGGGCCGATAGCTGCTTTGCGCCAGGTTTGGGCCTTTCTAAGGTCCTTCGCGGATTCTGGGGAAAGAGCGAGTTGACAGGCAGGGGAGTGGGTAAATTGGCAGTCGCTCAACATCCCAACCTCCACACCCTGCTGTCGCCGTGCATCCTATTGATCTTGCCGCTTTCTGGCCAGGCTACGACGTCGTCGCCTCTCGCCCCAGGTTGTGTGAAAACGGGCTGGATGCAGTTAACTGAACGCTATGCAAACAGATTCCATCTCTACCAACGCATTTTCACAAGCACCTACGAGATCTCGCACGCAGTAAAGTCTCCATCCCTTACCCGATCCCCACTTGGCAGCGACCGTTTCAAGCGAAAACTCTTCCTCCAGCGTTGCCCGAGCCCAATCATCGTGCCCGATCTCAGCGATCAGTTGCGCCTGGTAGACCCGTAAAAATGGAAGCAAGCTTTTCGCTTGTTCTACATCTATGAGGACAAAGTCTGCTGTATCGAGTTGCTGTTTAACATTCTCGACCAGTTCGTGAGCCTGCAATGGGAGTGCATCTAACACTGCCTCCAAGGCTGATCCCGATTTGTCGGCACTTTGGAACGTACCGCAAATGATGTTCCCTCCTGCCATATCCTTTTCCCTGTCGTGACTTCGCAGCCTAGATTAGGCACCTCGCGATCAAGTGTCTATCGTCAACTCTTCGCTAATTTATGCCCGTCGTGAGCGACCCATTGGTCCCAGGCTTGGTGAAAAACTCCCCAGATTGTCTAACCTTCTGATCGTCGAGATCGTATCGAGGGCGATCATGAAGCGATTCATTGAGGGTGAGACTCGGACGCAGGTGACGCTTGAATCGCCCCGGATTTCCTAGACACTTTCCAGGCTCAGTAAATGTTGCCTTTCAAACTCTACCGGTGACAGCTGGTTGTTGAAACCGTGTCGGCGTTTTGGGTTGTAAAACATCTCGATGTAGTCGAACACGTCAGCGCGAGCATCCTGCCTAGTGCTGTAGATCTTTCGCCTAATCCGTTCCCGCTTCAGCAGTTGGAAAAAACTTTCCGCTACCGCGTTGTCATGGCTGTTACCACGCCGACTCATGCTACCAAGCAAGTTATTGGCTTTCAGGAAGCTCTGCCAGTCACCGCTGCTGAATTGGCTACCTTGGTCGGAGTGAATCATCACCTCCTGCTTTGGCTTGCGGCGCCAAACGGCCATCAGTAAGGCATCAATAGCCAGGTCGCTGGTCATCTGCGGCTTCATTGACCAACCGATTACCTGCCGCGAGAACAGATCGAGCACCACCGCCAAATACAACCAGCCCTCATAAGTACGGATGTAGGTGATGTCCGTGACCCATACCTTGTTGGGTTCGGTGACATTGAACCGACGCTCCAGATGATTCGGTGAGGCCGCTGGAGGCTTACCGCCATAGCGGCCCGGTCGACGACGATACCCTGTCTGTGAGCGCAGCCCTTCCAGACGCATCAGTCGAGCAACACGATGCTTGCCGCATGCTTCTCCAAGCTCACGCAGGTCGTCGTGGATTTTGCGGTAGCCGTAGACGCCACCGCTCTCTAGCCACGAGTGCTTGATCAGGCCAAGCAGACGTTGGTCTTCCTTGGCTCGTGCCGACTTCGGTTCAGCCAGCCAGGCGTAGTAACCGCTGGCATGTACTTTCAGGGTCAGGCAAAGGCGGCGAACGGAATAGTCTGCGGATAGCTGACTGATGAGGGCGTACTTCAGCCGCACTCCTTGGCAAAGTACGCGGCGGCCTTTTTTAGGATGTCTCGCTCTTCAGTCACGCGCTTGAGTTCGGCACGCAGACGACGCAGCTCAGCTTGCTGGTCGTCTTCTTGCACGCGTTGCTTTTCGGGTTTGCTGTAGCGCTTAACCCAGGCATACAGGCTGTGGGTCGACATGCCCAAACGAGACGCTACCTCAGCCACCGGCAGACCTCGTTCGGTCACCTGCCTGACTGCTTCGATTTTGAATTCTTCGGGATAACGCGGATTGCTCATGGCACCTCCTAGTGGGCCGTATTATGAGGCCAGGAGGTGTCTACGAAACTAGGGACGATTCAAGTCGACGCGATGCAGGTTCGACTAGAGCATGATCCAGAGATGATGAGGGTTCGTCGACAGACCGTTGAACACCCTTTTGGAACGCTCAAGCACTGGATGGGAAGTACCCACTTCCTGACCAAAACCCTGCCGAGGGTGAGCACTGAGATGAGTCTTCATGTGCTCGCCTACAACCTCAAACGAATGATGAGCATCTTCGGTATCGCAGGACTGCTGGAGGCGATCAGGGCCTGAATCCGGTTGCTTGGCTCGCCCGTTAGTAGCCGTTTTGGGCCGCTGACGCGGCCCAAACGGCATCACGAACGTCTATATAGCTGCCTAAGGTAATTCGCGCTTCCGCCCACTGAGTCCACAGGCAACCCTCGCGACTAACTGTTTTTGACATATTTAGCGCGTTTTCACACAGCCTGGCCCCGTAGCTGAAAATACCCTGCTGATCGAGCTCGACCCCAGGCCACGCGAGTGCCCCGGTGTGGGCGCTGTCTAGAGCCCTGTCCGTTGATTCACGAACGGCGTCTACGCCACGTGCGTGACCGCGACCTGCTGGATCAGCGGGTGCTGCTCCAATTCAATTGCCCGTGCGTCGCGTCGACTGCCTGCGTTGTTGTGGGCGGGTTACCGAACGGATCCATTGGCTGGAGCCGGCTTCCCGCCTGACTCGACGTTTGCAAGCCTGGCTCGAGGGCTTGTTGCGGATACTGCCCATGAGCCACGTCAGCAAATTCACCGGCCTGCATTGGCACACCCTCAAGGCCCTCGACAAACTCCGCCTGGAAGCGGAGGCAGGCGGCATCGAGCCGGGCGACGTCCGGCGCCTGGGGATGGACGAGTTCTCCCTGGACAAGCGCCATCGCTACGCCACGGTGATCATGGATGCGGAGCGAACACGCGTGCTGTGGGTCGGCCACGGCACCAGTCGCCAGGCGATTCGCCCATTCTTCGAGTGGCCCGGTGAGCATTGCCAGCACATCGAGGCGGTCGCCATGGACATGAACACCGCTTTCGACCTGGAAGTGAAGCGGCACTGCCCTCAAGCCGAAGTGGTGTACGACCTGTTCCATGTGGTGGCGCGCTATGGTCGTGAGGTGATCGACCGTATCCTCGTCGACCAGGCCAACCTCCTGCGCGATGACAAACCAGCGCGCAAGGTGGTCAAGCGCAGCCGCTGGCTGCTCCTCAAGGACGGCCAAGCCGTGCAGTTGCAGGAGTTGCTCGCCGCCAACCAGCCGTTGGCTACGGTCTATCTGCTCAAGGACGCACTGAAGGGCACCTCGAATAACGCGA